>DMAP01000102.1 GCA_003446975.1 Clostridiales bacterium
AGCACTGTTAGTCATCGGATAAAATCAAGGGGTGTAAATGGTGAGAAATGTTGAATTATTCAAAAAAATTGACTCATATATCAATAGTCTTGGACAGATAGGCATAAAAGATGGCATCAGGTGGCGCTCGATTTTCACAGAAGCGGATAGGGAAGCAAAAATGCTTTTTAAAGATTTCATTGAGAAAGAAGGATTGGTGGCCTCAGAAGATGCAGTCGGCAATGTCTATGGTAGATTGGAAAACTCAGAAGATTATGACAATGTAAAGAAAGTGTTGGTGGGATCCCATATCGATACGGTCAGGGACGGAGGTGCTTTTGATGGCGCAGCGGGCATGATTATTGGTTTGCTGGCAGTTGCAGAGTCGATCAAGAGATTTGGATCACCTAAGATACCGATTGAAGTCATTGCATTAGCTGAGGAGGAAGGCAGTCGATATTCCATGGCTTATGTTGGCAGCAAGGCAATTGTCCATGGATTGGGAGAGAAGGAACTCAATATTGAGGATGAAAATGGAATTAGTTTCAAAAATGCCATGTTTCAGGCCGGTTATGATCCCAAACAGGTAGCTAAGGCAAAACGAGGGGACATACTCACATACATGGAAGCTCATATTGAACAAGGCCCCGTTCTTGAGAAGACTGCTTCAAAAATAGGAATTGTTGAGAGAATAAATGGCATTTTTTGTTTGGAAGTGGAAATTGTCGGCAGAGAGGACCATGCAGGAACCACACCAATGGACATGCGGCAGGACTCTTTAGTCGCAGCTGCCAAGTTCATTGCAAAGCTACCTGATATCACCGCCAAGATTTCCAGATCTGCAACTGCTACTGTAGGTAAAATCAAAGTAGAGCCCGGTTCATCAAATGTTGTCCCCAAGAAAACAACCTTTACAATAGACTTCAGAGATATGGATTCTGATAATCTTAGGATGCTGAATCATGCAATTCAATTGGAGCTGGATCATTTGCAAGAAAATGACGTTAGGGTCTCTTACAGGCTTGCAGCTAGTGAATTGCCAGTGGATTTGGATAAAAACCTCGTTGATTTATGTGAACGTGTTGTCAAGGACATGGAGATTCCTTATCAGAAGATGAATAGCGGCGCTGGACATGACGCCCAGATTTTCGCCGAGAGATTTCCATCTATGCTTTTATTCATACCCTGCAAGAATGGAAGGAGTCACTCACCTGTTGAACATGCATCTTCAGATGATATGTATATGGCGGTCGAAGTTTTTGTAGGTATGCTGCGAAAAATAGCCTGGTAATTTACATAAAACAAAATTATTGAGAAAATTATCGTATGGAATTTAAAACCGGTAAATGTTATAATCTGATTGCGAGGTGAGTATTTTGGCTTTAAACGGTATTGTTATAATTGTCGTTATAATAGTTGCAGTAGTGTTGATTGGCGCACTTGTTGCCAGAAATAGTTAAAGTTGTAGGTGGCTTAATGGAAAGAATAAAGTTTGTGATGGAGATTCTTGATAAGAATCTGATGATGGTAAATGATACAGGATATGTGTTCGACGACGGTAGCTTTGATGAGACGATTCATTGCTATGGCGTCGCTTATTTTTGCGCTGCAGCGGCTCATAGAAGAGGATTGGATGCCGAACTTGGATTTATAATCGGTCTTATGCATGATTTGGGCAGGATTTCGAATGATGATTACACCGAAGGTCATGGACCAACCGGAGCAATAATGGCACAGAAGGTATTGGCAGATTCTGGCCTGTTTGATGAGCATGAGATTGAAATCATAACGAATAGCATCTCAAGGCATTCAAAAAAGAAAAAAGTCGATGGGCCTTATGAAGAAGCTTTGAAAGATGCTGATTTGCTGGAAAGAGTTTTTTTTATGGGGGATCGTGGAAAGACTGAGAGTAAAAAGAGGGAAAGAATTTCTCATTTGCTGGATGATTTCGGATTGTCAATAAAAATATAATTTTTGGTTAGAGAATTTGAAATAATTATGATATAATGTTTTAATTTACCATCGGAAGCATGATGGTAGATTTTTTTTAAATAAAATTTGAAGGAACAACGAAAGGAGTAAGAATTGCTAGGTACATTAGTCAATACAGCTGCAATAATAGCAGGAAGTATAATAGGATTGGTATTTAAAAATCTGATTCCGGATAAGTACAATGATACAATCATGAAATCAATGAGTCTGGCAGTTATATTGATTGGTCTTCAAATGGCGTTGGGGACAGAAAATATCTTATTGGTTATCTGCAGCATGGTTGGCGGAGCGCTTATAGGAGAAAGAATGGATATCGAAAAGAAGTTGGATGACATGGGAGCCAGGCTGCAAGCGATGTTCAGCAAGACTGATAGCAACATAGGACAGGGCTTTGTGACAGCCTCCCTTATGTACTGCATTGGCTCAATGGCAATTATTGGCGCTATTGAGGGTGGACTGCTTGGGAAACATGATGTGTTGTTAGCCAAATCCTTGATTGATGGCATCGTATCAGTTGCTTTGACAGCTACTATGGGTATTGGTGTCATATTTGCGAGTATTCCTGTTTTTCTATATCAGGGCAGCATAGTTCTAATATCAAGCTTTGCAAAAGATATTCTGACATATGCAATAATCATTGAAATGTCAGCCATTGGCGGGTTGCTGATTATGGGGATAGGTCTAAACATATTATTAAGAGATAGAATAAAAGTGGGGAATATGCTACCGGCATTGTTTATACCACTATTGTTTTTAGGGATTATGAACATAATAGGCTGACCCTTCATTCATTAAGGCCAGCCTATATCAAATGCTTTATCTTTTTAGGTTTTTCGCTTTATTGTAGCAGGCTAGCATGGATTCTATCAGTGCACTTCTGAAACCTCTGTCTTCCAAGACTTTTATGGCCTCTATCGTTGTTCCACCTGGTGAGCAGACTGCGTCTTTGAGTTCTCCCGGATGCATTTCCAACTCTTTCACCATCTTTGCCGCACCCATAACAGCTTGAGCAGCCAGTTTATAAGACATTTTTCTAGGGAGGCCTGTCAGCACGCCTGCATCTCCCATTGCCTCGATCATGATATATACATAAGCCGGTGAGCTAGCAGATATTGAAACCAAAGTGTCCATATGATCCTCTTCATCAAGCTCTTGAACCTCACCAAATCCTTGAAAAATTGTATTGATATCCGATTTTTCCTCAGAAGTGAATATATCTCTATCGTAATATACACCTGTCATCCCTTCACCGACCAAGGAAGGTATATTGGGCATGGCACGCATTATCTTCAAGTTTTGCAATCCGGTGTATTGCCTGATTTCCTCTATGGTATAACCCGGTGCCAGACTGATGATCACATGCCTATCGGGCTCAAGATAATCCTTTATTTCATCAAAGACATTTTTATAATGTTGCGATTTGATTGCAAAGAATATATATTTGCATTTTTTTACCAGGTCGATATTATTTCTAGCACACATAACCATCAGTTCGATGCTTAATCTTTCCTTGGTTTCGTTGGTCTTGGAGTTAATGTATATTCTGTCCAAATCGAATTTTTTTCTAACCATACCGGTGATCATGGCTTTCGAAACATTACCGGCGCCTATAAAGCCTATTTTATCCATTTCACACTCTCCATTGTTAAAATATTTAGATAATAATAACACAACTATTTAAACCATTCAATTGATTTAACGATTGCATTATGATAAATTTATAAGGTAATTATGATGATAATACATTTTTAATCCGTTTTAGGAGGAACCCATGACAGAATTTTATAATGATAATAGCAATTTCATTCAAAAAATAATAGACAAGGATATTCGGGAAGGTGCTTATTCCAGAAAGATTCATACAAGATTTCCACCTGAACCCAATGGCTTCTTGCACATAGGCCATGCCAAATCCATATGGCTAAATTATAGTCTGGCTATGAACAACAACGGCATTTTCAATCTAAGGTTTGATGATACAAACCCGACAAAAGAAGATGATGAGTACATAGACGCAATCATAGAAGATGTAAGATGGTTGTGTCCGGAATGGGATGGTATCGTCTATTATGCCTCGAACTATTTTCAAACCATGTATGAATGCGCTTTGGAGCTGATCAACAAAGGTCTTGCGTATGTGGATGACCTTACAGCCGACGAGATAAGAGAAAATCGCGGGACACTTACCGAACCCGGAAAGGAAAGCCCCTACAGATCCAGATCTATCGAAGAAAACCTTGCCTTGTTTATTGGCATGAAAAACGGTGAGTATCCAGATGGCAAAAGGGTTTTGAGAGCTAAAATCGATATGGGAAGTCCGAATCTGAACATGCGGGATCCTGTCTTATATAGAATACTAAGAGCGACACACCACAATACCGGTGATGAATGGTGCATATATCCCATGTATGATTATGCCCATCCATTACAGGATGCCATAGAAGAGATTACACACTCCATTTGTACTTTGGAATTTGAGGACCATAGACCTCTTTACGAATGGGTGCTGAACAATATAGATGCCTTTCAGGTGCAACCACCAAAGCAGATAGAGTTTGCAAAACTGTTTCTCACCAAAACCATGATGGGAAAAAGATACCTGAAACAATTGGTGGATGAGAACTTTGTGGATGGATGGAGCGACCCGCGAATGCCAACCATATCCGGCTATAGGCGAAGAGGCTATACAGCCGAATCCATCAGACGGTTTTGTGACGATATTGGTGTGTCCAAAGCCCAAAGTATCGTAGACATTCAAATGCTGGAGCATGCTGTCCGAGAGGACCTGAAAATGACAGCGCCAAGAACCATGGCAGTTTTGGATCCTCTTAAAATAACTATTGTCAATTACCCCGAAAACGAACTGGAATATCTTGATGCCGAGAACAATCCTGAAAATCCAGAGATGGGCACAAGAAAAGTACCATTTGGCAGAGAAATCTACATTGAGAGAGATGATTTCATGGAAGATCCTCCTAAGAAGTATTTCAGGCTGTTTCCAGGCAATGAAGTCAGATTGAGGCATGCGTATTTTATAAAATGCGTTGAGGTGGTCAAGGATGAAGAGGGCAATATTGTTGAATTAAGGTGCACATATGATCCCGAGACAAAAAGTGGTTCAGGGTTCAATGCAAGAAAAGTCAAAGGAACGCTCCATTGGGTTTCTGCAACGGAGTGCCTGGATGCGGAAGTGAGACTCTATGACTATATGATGGAAGATGAGGATTTTGACAAGTCCAATTTTATGGATAAACTAAACGATGCATCTAAGGTGGTTGTCGATCACTGCAAGATTGAGAAAAATCTAAGCTCATCAAAGCCAGATGACCGATATCAGTTTTTAAGACATGGTTTCTTTATCGTGGATAAGGATTCCTCAGTTAGCAAGCTTGTTTTCAACAGGATTGTCTCCCTAAAAAGCTCATGGAAGTAATTGGAATGGATATTTTTAATATGATTGAAACCGCATTGAATGAACGGATGCTTGTTGAAATCATCCTATCGGGTAAAAGAGACAAGAAACTGGATTACAATCGGATTGACATAAGGCCTGTCATGATTGGAGACTCATATATGCTTCAGCTTGTCAAGAATGTTGACAATCAGGATAGACACGATAACATGGAAATCGGCAAGGGTTTTGAACTTATCAGAGAAATGATACAAAGCACCTTCAAAAATTTCAATGTTTTTACAACAAACAAGCATATACAAGGGATGGTATCCAAAAAAGGGAAAATTTCCATTAAAACAACGACACTTGATCAAGAAATCCTTCCCAATCTGTCACATAATCGAAAAAAAGAATATATTATTCCAGACAATCAACCCTGCGTATTTTTGCATCATCTGGGTGTCATGGATGCAAATGGGAAGGTATTTAAAAGCAAATACGATAAATTCAGGCAAATCAACAGGTTTTTAGAAATCATGGATCATGCTGTCTCAAAAGAAGAGATAGGCGATCGTATTAGGATAGTTGATTTTGGATGTGGGAAAGCCTACCTCACTTTTGCTGTCTATTTTTACTTTAAAGAGGTTTTAAAGAAGAATGTTTTTATCACAGGCCTGGATCTTAAAGATGAAGTGGTGTCCTTTTGCAACAGCACTGCCCAAGCTTTGGGGTATGATCAACTAGTATTCAGAAGAGAGGATATCCTTGATTACAGCACCAACGATCCGGTGGAAATGGTTATTACCTTGCATGCCTGCGATACCGCTACTGACGCGGCGTTGGTGAAGGCTGTCAAATGGCAGGCCAAATATGTACTTTCAGTCCCATGCTGCCAACATGAGATGTTCGATAAAATTAAGAATTTGGAACTTCAACCGATGCTGGACCAGGGGTTGATAAAAGAAAGGCTCTCATCCTTGGTCACCGACACCTTGAGGGTTTTGTTCCTGCAGAAAGAAGGCTACGATGTCAACACCATTGAATTCATTTCGATGGAACATACACCCAAGAACCTTATGATCAGAGGTGTCAAAAAAAACACCGGCAACACTGAACACTCAAAGCAATACAAAAACTTTAAAGATTTCTGGCATCTTGGAGATGTTTTTATAGATGATTTTTACCATAGAGAAATGAAAAATGATGAAGAATGATTTTAATCTCAACAAGAATGAAAAAGAAATATTTGAGTTTATACTGGACAGCATCCCCGATGCCATAACTGTTATAGACACAAGTTATAAGACAATTTTTTTCAATAAGGTTTCAGAGTCTTATTTCGATGTCAAAAAGGATGATATTATAGGCAAAGACCTTAGACACTTTTTTCCAAACTCGCTTCTGCCAAAAGTCATTGACCAGGAAAAATCTTATTTCAATATCTACAACAGACCTAGAGAGAATACCTTTACCGTCATCAGCGCAATCCCTCTTTACAATAAGGATGGAAAGCTTATTGGAGGACTGGCCAGAGACAGGGATATCACAGAGTTTGTCAAGTTATCTGAGGTTTTATCCAAGACACAGACCAGTCTTGAAGATCTTGAGAAAGAATACAAGAGTGTCATCCAAGGAGAGAACTTTTTTTCCGGAATTATCAGCAACAATTCAGAATTTATCAAGACCATTAATCTTTGCAGAAATATTTCCAAAACCCCTATGCCGATTTGGTTGAATGGTGAAAGTGGAACTGGAAAGGAGTTGTTTGTCAGAGCGATTCATCATGAGAGCAAAAGGACTGGAAAGCTGGTCGCACTCAATTGTGCCGCCATACCTGAAGAACTCTTTGAAAGCGAGCTTTTCGGCTATGAGGAGGGCGCTTTTACCGGTGCTAAAAAGGGTGGAAAACTTGGGAAATTTGAGGAAGCAAACCGTGGAACTCTTTTTTTTGATGAGATTGGCGATATGCCGCTGAAGTCCCAACCAAAAATATTGAGAGCACTGGAAGACGGATATATAACCAGGATTGGTAGTAATCGCGAGATACCTATAGATGTTAGAATCATATCTGCCACCCATAAGAACATTGAGGATGCGGTCAAAAAAGGCGAATTCAGGAAAGATTTATACTATCGCTTGAATAGCTTTCATGTTCATATCATGCCCCTCAGAGATAGAAAGCAGGATATTCTTATACTTGCCAACAGATTCCTTCAGCAGTTCTGCATGGAAAACGGCATCAATATTATAGAAATACCCGACAAAGTTTTGAAGATGTTTATGAATCATCATTGGGACGGAAATGTAAGAGAGTTGAGAAATATTATGCAAAGAGTCGTGTTATTAGCTAAGGAAAGCAAAAGTGATAGAGTCATGCCGGAATATCTGCCTGACTACCTGCAAAACTTAGATAATATAACTGAATCGAGATTGATGGATGAAGTTCCCCACACTGGGTTGGAACAATCTATTGAGGCCATTGAGAAAGAACTGATTCAAAATGCTTTGACCAAGCACAAATACAACAAGAAACATACAGCTGAATATCTAAAAATCCCAAGAAGCAGTCTATACTATAAAATGGAAAAACATGGTCTGTAGTGCCGAAATACTGACACTATGCCGGATTTCTGACATTGATACTGATATTATTCAACCGATGAATATAAAAAATGAGAGCATAGCTTGAATTTACAAGATATGCTTATTTTTTATGCATTACAAGTTTGGCATAATAATTGCTATTGATATAATGAGATAATAAAGATTGGAGGGAATCATGAGAATAGAGAATCATCCCATCTTGGATTTTGGCAATAGGAAATCGATCAAGTTCTATTTTGAAGGGAAAGAAATGGAAGGATTGGAGGGAGACACCATTGCCTCCGCACTACATGCCGCTGGTGTGAAGGTTCTAGGAGAAAGTCTTTTCAAGCACAGACCAAGAGGGTTTTATTGTGCCATCGGTAATTGCTCCTCGTGCCTGATGACTGTCAATGGTAAATCCAACGTCAAGACCTGCGTCACCATTCTTGAAGAAGGCACAAGGGTGGAGATCCAAAAGGACAAAGGGGGATTGGAATGAAAACAACAGATATAGCTATCGTTGGAGGTGGACCGGCAGGACTCTGTGCGGCAATCAGTGCAGCTTCATCAGGAGCCAAGGTAGCCTTGATAGAAAGAAATAATAACCTCGGAGGACAATTGAATAAGCAAACCCATATGTTTTTTGGATCCGAAAAACAATATGCGGCAAGCCGAGGAATTGACATTCCTGATATTTTAATGAATGAAATTAAAAAGTATGGTGATAAGGTCGAAATTATCAACAACACAAATGTTGTGGGACTGTACGAAGATCAGGTAATAACACTGATGGAGAACGAATCCCATTATTATAAAATGAAGCCTGAAGCGATTATTGTGGCAACAGGTGCCTATGAGAAATTCCTTTCTTTTCCCAATAATGATTTGCCGGGCATATATGGCGCTGGGGCTGTGCAGACGTTGATGAACATATATGGCGTCAAACCCGGTGAGCGGGTATTGATGGTTGGGGCAGGCAATATTGGACTGATTGTCAGTTATCAACTGATGCAGGCAGGGGTAAAGGTCGTGGCAATTATCGATGCGGCATCGAAAATCGGTGGTTATCTGGTTCACGCATCGAAGGTGCGAAGAATGGGCATACCAATCTACACCAGACATACGGTAAAGGAAGCAGTTGGGATAACAGAACTTGAAAAAGCAGTTATCTGGCAAGTTGATGATGACTTCCAGCCGATCTTAGATACTGAAATCACTTTTGATGTTGATGTGATGTGTATTTCAGTGGGGTTGTCTCCTCTAAACGAATTGCTATCGATGGCAGGATGTGAAATGAAGCATGTCAGTTATTTGAGTGGGTTTGTGCCTTATCGCTATTCAAACTATGAGACAACAGTAAGCAATATTTTTACTGCTGGTGATAGCTGTGGAATTGAAGAGGCCAGCAGTGCTATGGTTGAAGGCTATCTGGCTGGACTTTATGATGCTGATAAGATTGGGAAGCGGCATACATATTTTGAAGATCAGGTTCAGAATTACGCCAATCAGTTAAGAAATCTCAGATCTGGGCCGGAGGGTGCTCACATATTGAGAGGTATTGAAGAAATAGAAAGGAGGAGAGATCATGCTTGAGACAACAGGCGTACCCACAGAAGAACAGATAAAAAATGTTTTCCCTCCAATGGAAGTAATCAACCGAGGACCGGTTGCCGTAATCGAATGCTTTCAGCAGATTCCATGCAATCCTTGCACCACATCATGCCGATTTGGAGCCATATACATTGGAGAGGATATCAATGATTTACCGATCATGGATGTCACCAGGTGCACAGGCTGTGGAATTTGTCTTACTAAATGTCCAGGACTTGCGATTACAATAATTGATGGATCTAAATCAGAGGACTACATTTATTTCAGCATACCATACGAAATGTCACCTCTTCCTAAGATTGGCAGTGTGGTAAAGGCGTTGGACAGAGAAGGCAAATATTTGACGGATGTGAAAGTCAACAATGTCAGAAGCAATAAGCGTTTTGACAGAACCAATATCGTAACGCTTGAAGTTCCAAGAGATCTGATTTATCAATTTAGAAACATAAGCATGGAGGTGTCCGGATGAATGACAATGATGTGATGGTCTGCAGATGCTCAGATGTCAGTCTTAAAGAGTTAAAAGATTTGATAGATGATGGTTATCATACATTCGAAGAGATAAAAAGGATAACGAGGATTGGCATGGGACCCTGTCAAGGCAAGACCTGTGGCAACATTGTGCTGAGAGAGTTATCAAAGTCAACAGGCAAGGATATCAATGAATTGAGAATGCAATCAAACAGACCGCCTGTTGTGGGCGTGAAGCTGAGTCTGATTGCTAAGGAGGCTGAACGGGATGAATTATAGTGCAGATGTAGTCATTATTGGAGCAGGAATATCAGGCTGTTCAATCGCCTATAATCTTGCCATTAGAGGTATTACAAATGTAATCGTTGTCGACAGATCCTATATAGCCAGTGGTGCGACTGGAAGATGTGGAGCTGGAGTCCGTATGCAGTGGGGTACAAAAATGAACTGTCTGCTGGCTAAGGAAAGCATCGAATTCTATGAGCAAGCCAACCAAATTCTGGAGTATGATAGGGATGTCACTTTTTATCAAGGGGGCTATTTGCTATTGGCCACAACTGAGAAGGAAATGTCTCAGTTTCAGCAGAATGTCAATCTTCAAAACGAGCTGGGCATCCCCTCAAAGATGGTATCTTTGAAAGAGGCTAAGGATATTGTGCCTCATTTGAATACGGATGTTCTTCTTGGCGCCGCCTTTTGTCAAAGAGACGGATTTCTCGATCCATTTCTGACAACAGATGCTTATTATAAGGCAGCAAAAAGACTAGGTGTCAAATTTTTGACATATACAGAGGTTCAGACAATAATTGTCAAAAACAATAAGGTAGAGAAAGTTGTAACCAATCATGGTGATATCTGGACTGACAAAGTGGTCAATGCGGCAGGAGGCTATTCGAAAAATATCTGTGATATGGTAGGTGTCGATTTGCCTGTTTACTCGGACAGACATCAGATACTTGTCACAGAACCAATAGAGCATGTGCAAGGACCTATGGTCATGTCATTCTCCATGAACCTTTATTGCCAGCAAAATCCAAAAGGACCATTCATCATGGGAAGGGGAGATGAAAATGAGCCTAGGGATCTTCGAATCACTTCAAGCTGGAAGTTTCTGGAGGATATGGCTAAAACCATAAAGAATGTATTGCCGCCTATTGCCAATCTCAGGGTTGTGAGACAGTGGGCGGGTTTGTACAACATGACACCAGACAAGCAACCAATCTATGGGACAGTGGATGGGCTTGATGGATTCTATCTGGCAGTTGGCTTCAGTGGACATGGATTTATGTTTGGACCATTGACCGGTGTTATCATATCAGAATTAATTTCTGAATCCAAAAGGTCTGTAGATGTATCCATGTTGGGTCTTGAACGGTTTAAGGAAGGAAATTTAATTCTTGAGCCATCGGTTGTTTAATGTTATAATGAATTTGAAATATCG
>DMAP01000011.1 GCA_003446975.1 Clostridiales bacterium
GGCAGGCAAGAGGACACCGCCGACCCGATAGTTGTTGCGGTATTTTTCAATCCGACAGGCGCGGGTACGTGGTATGCCACCGAGTACGATCCGGCGACGAAAGAGTTTTTCGGGTACGTTTCCATCTTTGGGGACTGGAACGATGAATGGGGTTCTTTCTCTTTAGCCGAACTGGAAAGCCACCGCGGCAACTTTGGGCTAGGGATCGAACGGGATTTATATTTTGAGGAGAAGCCAATTAGCCAGATTGTGTCACGGGCAAAATTATAAACGAGTATATCCACCGCGGGGCCCCAACCCCGCGGATGGGTACGGCAGAAAGGAATACATATGATACGGAGACTACCAGTATTTAAAGGGTACACGGTTGATTTACGGCTCCAAGAGTTTAGGAAAATAGAAATGGATAAATTGCCTGAGTTTATCCCACTCTTAAGCGACAAGGGGGCCAGACTATTTAATGAGTTCCGGCAGACGGATGAAGGAAGAAAAGAAATCGCCTATGTGCTCGGGAGAAAGCTCGGAGATTACTAACTCAAACGAGCTATAATAAAAATATGGTCAAGAAAATAACTTTATTGATTGTGTTTTTATTACTGGCTGCTACTGGTTATTATTTTTTCACAAAACCAAACAAGGAAATTTTTGAAGCGCCGGGCAGGGAGTGGGAATCTTCTAAGAAAGTAGAAGATTATTTTGTCGAACGGCTGCATATGTCACCGGAAGAAGCCTCCTCTATCCGTCATAAGTCAGGAGTTGATGGAACAGTTGACCTACGCATTAACACGAATGTGACACTCGACGGACTTGTAGGCAATCTTTTCTATTATGGCTTTGTTCGAGACGAGAAAGCATTTAGGTACGCCCTAGAACACACCAAGGACACGACACTAAGCGACAAGGCAATCAAAGTGGGCAAAGATGGAACAATCGACACCAATGCAGAATATAGAATATCGGAAAATATGACCGCGTGGGAATTGGCCGACCAGCTATTGAACAAACCCGCTGGACATTTTCCATTTGATGAATATAACTATTTCTTTATGCCGTAGTTAGTCGTCCTCGGGTTCTATCTTTTCCCAACTACCAGCAAACGCCTGCTCTTTGGTAGCAATATAAATCTCTATTTGATCCAATGAGGTTTCTTCATATATGCGGGCAATATGTTTTTTGAGATAGATCAGACTGGCGTAACCTGGGCAGATAAATAGAAGTTTTGGAAAATCATGGCCAGTGGCTTCGGTAAACTTGCCGTCATCAATATAATCACAGTATTGTTCAATTCGTTTTCGCAAAGCAAATCGAGGAGAGCTGTCCTCGACCACTTCCACAAAATAGCGTTTGGTTTCCTTTTTATTATCGACTCTGGCAAAGTAGGCGTCTGGCAAAGGGTGTATCAGGTACGGGTGAGCCAGTAGATCAGTTTTAGTGAAAAAATGGAGTGTGTGTTTTGATTTTTCTGATTCACCTCGTAAATAGAGGAAGTACTCGGCAACAAATGAGCAGTGAGCTATAAACTGCTGGGATCTGATCTTTTCCCGATAAATACGCTTGAGTGCGCGTTTATCAAAATTTGGGTTATCTGATAAAACTTTGATACTTCCAGATGATAGGTAATAAACGGCTGGTAGATTAGCAAGTCCTAATGATCGTGAGTAGTGTTTGCCGATGAAGTCGTGTGTGATGAGATTTTTAAGATGGTAATTTGTTAGGCGGATATTGTTGTGAGTTAGCAGTCGTTGAAGTTGTGAGCTATTTAAGAAACGGAATCTATAGAGATATTGGAGAATGTCGAGTTGTGCTGTTGGTAGTAGTTGGCTGTCCATAGTAGTTAAGTTGGGGCAGTTTGGAATGATTGTATCATTCCTCTCCCTTATATATAAGGAATAAGAGGGTAAAAAGAAAATATAAAATGCCGTACTATCAACCTAAATCAGAATTATCCATTGCCTACCGGTAGGAAATCTAAAAAGCATCAAAATAATATATGGCAAACACAATAACATGCAAAAATGCAGTAATTAATCCTGGAACATATCGTTTGATAACACCCCACCATACAAGATGCTGCACACCGTTAGCAAACATAAGTAACAAGAAAAACTTTTGCAAATCTAGGCGAAATGGAAATTGTGGCGTTAATAATACAAATATCCAAAACAAAGTAAAAACAATTTCAAAAAGCAAAAATGTTGAAAAGGGCATTTTCATTAAGTACCATCTTTTATAAAAACCTGTCGTCAACTCTTCTATTGAATGAAAAACTTGTACCAAAAAAACAGTAAGAAAAAATTGCTCAAGCATGCATACCATTATAACTAAAATAAACTAAGGGAGTATGTTTCCAATAAATTTCGTTTTCCTAGAGACATTTTTATTAATGGGAGATATCACCTGATCTTTCCATTTCTTTGCAAACAGCTTTCTGGATGAATCGATCACTTCATCAACTCTACTTTGACTGTACTCAATATGTACAGGAACAGTCACGCCCGAAAATGGTTCTTCTGGGTTGAGTGCTCCAAGTCTCATATAGAAGTGATACGAAGGCAAGCTGGCAATTTCCCCTTGCTCTATATATGGTCTGAACTGAGGCAAAATCATCCGTTCATCTTCGGGGTTTGCTGTTCTGAAACAAATCACCGTACCAGTATTGGCAAGCGTTATATTTACCAGTGAGATATCTTCAAGTTGAGAGGTGGTCTGGTGAGCCAGGATAGCATTTAATTTGTATTTACGAGCTTCGGATAGGATCTGAGCAAACGCAGGGGTGGCAAAGTTTTGGAACTCATCAACGTATAGGTAGAAGTCTTTTCTCTCCTCAGGCTTCATTCTGGCGCGTTTTAGGGCAGCTAGTTGTATCTTGGCCATGATCAGTACTCCAAAGACACTCGAGTTATCCTCTCCTATCTTTCCCTTGGCTAAGTTGCAAAGCAGTATTTTCCCCTCGTTCATGATGGTGTCAAAGTTGATCGTGGATTTGCCTTGCTCAAGTATTCGCTTGGCTGTCGGGGAAAACAGGAAACGTCCTATCTTGTTGGTAATTGGTGAAATCATTTTCACTTTTTGATAATCACCAGCTTTGGCAAACTCATATTTCCAAAAATCCAATAGGTTTTCATCTTTCAGGTTGTGAACAACTGATTTTCTGTACGAGGTATTAATTAGGAGTTTGTAGACAGTAAAAAGAGAGGCATCAGGAATGGTAAAAGCAGTATGTATGGTGTTTCTCAGGATATATTCCATTCTTGGACCGGAATACTTATCTGTATAGATTTTGTTAAATACAGAGATAATACTTTCAGCAATAAACTCTTTTTCGCGGATAGCGTCCTCTTCGTTTAGTCCTGGGGTAAGTTCAAGTAAGTTAATCCCCATTGGGTAGCCAATATCATCTGGATTAAAGTAAACGACATCGGAAATTCTCTCTTTAGGAATAACCGAGATAATTTGATCGATCAAGTCGCCGTGTGGATCGATAACACTCAGTCCTTTGTTATTTTTAATGTCCTGTTCGATCATCGATAAAAGCATGGTGGACTTACCTGTGCCAGTTGCTCCAAGAATATAGACATGGCGGCGACGCTCATCAGCAGTTAAGCCAATTCGCGTTGTTGTGCCACCATAGGTATTGTTGGCAAAATAAATATCGAGCTCAGTTTTTTGTTTTAAAGATAATGGAGCTGGTAGTTCCTTACTGTGGAGCTTGGATAAGTTTTCAGTCTTCGTGATACTTGTGTATGGAAAGTGATACAAGTCAGACAACTCTGAGCTTGATAGAACTAAGTTACCAACAAAGCTGAATAAACGATGTTTATATAGCCACAGCAACAGTTTATTGATTGTCTTAATTTTCAAATATCTTTTGGGTCGCAGGTTTTGATATCCACCGCTCGTAAATGGACTAAGGGCTGCAATAAAGCCTTTTTCGATTCTAACTCTATCCCGATAGCTACTTGAGACAGTGAGATAACGCAGTGCAACGGTGAAGAGTTGCTGGTCGATTTTTTGCTTTATCTGGGTTTCGACGATATCTTTGTAAGTACTATCGGGTAGCTGTGCGCCAAGCGACATAATAGGCAATATCGGACCCTCACGTCCGCCAGTAAGTATCCAGACAAGTAATCCGAGGGGAAATAATAGAATTTGCAAACAAAAATGAACGATGGATATCACGATTGAGTTTATAAGGCTTGTACCTTTAAGTTCTGATAAAACATCTTTCTTACCTAAAAAGAGTGATCTTAATCTCCTAACAAATTGTGTAGTTGACCTACTAACTGGCGCGACAATAATTTGAGCAGCCACGAGTTCATGTGATCCTAATTTAGTCATAGTGCCCGTGATATAGGCTATTGGATCGTACTCTGGCAAGTTATCTTGTTTTTTAAGAGGAAAGGCAAAATGATTACTGAGTTTTATATCAACAACATGCCCCAGATTGCTGTCTGTGTCTAAATATTCATTCGTTTCTTTTACCTGTATGCCAGGTAAATACGCGATCAAATTCTTTTTGATAATCGGAGCGTCATCCGATCCCACTCTTAAGATGTATCTGATACCCTTTTCTCTGGTAGAGACAATCTCAAAAGAATACGATTTGGTTACATCAAATAGCCTGAGAAGCAACGAGCGTTGACGAAGCAATCCGTGAACTGAAGTGAATAGTTGGGTGGTAGTAAATGAGCTTTGCTCCGTTGAGGTTGGAGGCGATACTTCAAATAATGTGAATTGTTTAGTTGCTTCTTTCCACGATAGATATAGTCCAGTAGCGTGGTAGATTACCCAAATAATTATGACTACCAAGATACCTAATACTAGATATGGTTTGTAATTGACTAAGGTGACTGAAATAAAGTTGAAATACGGGGCAAGAAATATGCCAATAGATTGAATTTCTTTGTAAATAGTTGTGAGGATGATATTGTTTTTCAACATAACTACCCAGGATGGGCAGTTACATCAAGTACTAACAGTATTTGATATTGTTTGAATGATACTCCTTGAGGCCGTTTTTGGCAAAAGGTTGCTCCCTACATCTGGCTTGACACTATAAATATAATGATATAAACTATAAATATATTTATAGTTGATACATGCCCATGAGCCTAGAATTAGTACACATCCAACAACAATATACCAGACAGGAAATCGTTCAGCCATATCTTCAACCTGTCGGTCAATCGACATTTAAATACAATCAAACACCAACAATTTCTCAATCACTTGAAGCGATCTTCCCAGAACAAAAACAAGCAGATAAGCGAATCAGGGTTGCTAAGGATGCCTTAGGGTCGTTGGCAAATCAATTCACCGAAACAGAACTGAGCGACATAATTACAGAGGTCGAATATCTAACCGAATCTTGGCTGGATGAATATGAGCGAAATATATTTGATGGATTAACACTTCAAGAATTACTACATGAGAAAGGAGCAAAATGAATACAACAAATGCGATATATGCAGACGGCAAAAAAGCAGTACTCTATCTTCGTGTTTCGACTGAAGAACAGGTAGATAATTTCTCGCTTGATACTCAAGAGGATATTTGTCGGAAAGAAGCCGAAAAAAGAGGTTACCAAATTACGGAAGTATTTAGAGAAGAGGGTCGCTCTGCAAAGACAATTATAGGTAGGCCAATTCTTATTCAGCTTTTAGAGTTCTGCCGAAAACAAAAACATAAAGTACAAGCCGTATTTGTTTATCGCCTTGATCGCGTATCTCGTATTACAGCCGATTATTTAGCAATTAGAAAAAAGCTTACAGAAAACGGTGTAACTATTATTTCTGCAACTGAGCCCACTGGTGATAGTCCTACTGAAAAGCTCGTAGAAACTATTCTAGCCGGGTTTGCACAACTGGATAACGATATTCGCAGTGAACGATCACGAAATGGCTTAAAGGCTCGATACTTATCTGGAATGATTGTGACAGGCCAAGTACCACTAGGTTACTCAGTTCAAGCTGGTTATGCCATTAAAGATGATAAAACATGGGATTTGATGAAAAAGGCCTGGAACTTGATGGCCACTGGAAGTAAAAGCCTTCAAGAAATGGCTGATCTGATGAACACTTGGGGTCTTAGAGAGCATCACGGAAAAAGAGAATTTAATATCAGAGCACAGCGTGTGAATGTGTTGTTTAGGAATAAGTTCTATCTAGGGTTATTAACCTCTAAAACGTATCATGAGGAAGTCAAAGCTCAACATGTGCCAATGATTACCGAGGAACAGTTTTACCGAGTACAAGCAATATTAGATGGCAGGAACCCCAATAAAGTAGCTCTCGCTAAAAGAGTTCACTCTAATCCTGATTTTCCATTGCGACGAATAGTTAGGTGTAAGGAATGCGGTACAGGAATGACTGGAGGCTGGAGCAAAGGTCGCCATGCAAAGTATGCTTACTATCGTTGCGGTGGTATCTGCAAAGGAGTTGCAGCCAAAGCAGATATCTTGGAAAGTTCAGTAATTGAGACGCTCAAAGATGTAACCCCTAAGAAAGAATGTCTTGATCTATTTATCGCTTTTCTATACCGCACCTATCACGCACGCCTGGCAAGATTACAGAAGATTAAAAGCCAGGCAGATCAGGAAATCGCAACCCTTAAAGCACTCAGACAAACCCTAGTAGAGAAGAACCTTGCAGGCGTCTATTCAGATGAGGTATTTAAGGAGCAAAATTCTGTAGTTGAGGACAGAATGGTAAAAGCGCAGGTAGTAAAAAACGATGCAACAATTGATAGATACAATATCGATGATGTAACAACATTTATCAGGACTTTACTTGCAGATTTAGGAGAAGCCTACAAAAGATCGAGTATCAGCCAGATCAAAGTACTCTTGGGTTCAATCTTCCCCTCAGGACTAGCTTGGAGCCAAAATGGTACATTGAACCGCGAGATTAGCCCGTTATATCAATCTATTTGCACCTTTGATAACGGTGCTATCTCTTCTTGTGCCGAGAAGAGGACTTGAACCTCCATGGATTG
>DMAP01000334.1 GCA_003446975.1 Clostridiales bacterium
TGTATTTTATGGCATTGCCTATAATATTCTGATAAATTTGCTCGAGTCCATCTTTATCAAACATTACAATTGTCTCATTTTCACAATTATGATACTCAAGTTTTTGACTCTTAGCTTCCCATCTCAGCTTCAGTTTTTCCAATGTTTCAGATAACAACGTGCAAGGATTCAGATAAATCTTGTTCCAATCAGCCTGATTGTATTCCATTCTTGAAAGTCTTAATAAATCACTCACCAATCTTGACATTCTATCACTCTCGTTGTTTATAACACTAAGAAAGTATTTTGCTGTATCCTGATTGTCCAATGCTCCCTCCAATAGGGTTTCAGTATAACTCTTGATGGTTGTTATAGGTGTTTTCAACTCATGGGATACATTCGCTACAAACTCCTTTCTCATGTTTTCAAGCTTATGTTGTTCAGTTATATCTTGTATGACAAATATGACACCGCCAACCTCTTCAATCTCATTCTTAAAAGGGGCATAGTTAATTTTATAGATATAATCATTTATATTAACGATGACATTATTGGTATAATTATTTTCCTTTAAAAATACAAAAGACAGTTGATAATCAATTTCTGAGAGAAGCTGATCACCGTCAATATTTTTCTCATTTTCAATATCCATTATCTTTTTTGCGACAGGATTGGCATATATAATATTGCCTTCCAGATCAAATGTTATGACACCATCCGCCATATAATTGAATGTTGTCTCCATTTTGCTTTTTTCCTGATAGACTTGAGAGATGTTCTTCTTTAGTTCCTTGGTCAAATAGTTGAACATCATCGCCAATTGACCCAGCTCGTCGTTGGACTTGACCACAACAACCTGGTCAAAATTCCCCTTTGACATTTCCCTTGCCTTCATCGTCAAATCCTTTATTGGACCCGTTATGCTTTTTGCAAGAAAAAATCCCAGCACTATTGTTATCGCTAAAGCAAGCAATGTAGCCCTGGTCAACATCCTTGTAGTATTATCCATGGTCTCATAAACCGAATCTAGTCGGTAGGTGAGGTAAATGATCCCTTCAATATTGCCATTCTCATTCTTGACCGGATAAGCCATATGTTTGATCTTACTCTCCAGTCCATCGAAGCTCTCAATCGGTATAGCTTCTGCCATTTCACCTCTCATAGCTTCCAAAATCAAAAGATTGTTAATCCTCCTGGTCTCATAAGCGCTTAAGGAAACCACACTGTTGACGGTGCTTCCGATAATCGGCTTTTCATCGGTATTCAAGACAATATAAAGATTCTCATCATAGCCTATCTGCACATTTTTATCAATCAACTCATAAATCTCGTCTTTATTTCCCGCCCAATCATCATTCTGAAGCAATGTAGAGCTTGCCAAAATTGAAAAGATATGGCTTCGCATGGATTGGGTAATGGATTCAAGTTGAATTTTTTCCAATTGATCGGTAATAAAGAATCCAACAATGGACATGGCAAGAAAAACCAACAAAAAATAGATGATGATGAATCGCCACCTTATGCTTCTAAACATTGCTAAATCCTCCTGAAGTAATATCCGACCCCACGTTTTGTGATTATGTATTTATCATCAATGGTTTCTATTTTTTCTCTCAGCCTTCTGACTGTTACATCCACAGTTCTCAAATCTCCGTACTCATAACCCCATACCACTTTTAATAGGTGTTCTCTGTCAAACACTTTATCAGGATTCAAGACCAGAAATTTAATGAGTTCAAATTCCCTGTGGGTCAAATCTATAGACATGCCGTCCCTAAAGACTTCCAACTTATTGAAGTCGATCTTGAGATTTCCATATTGAACAATTTTGGATTTTTTCTCTTCTTCCGGATCTTTGTATTTTTCTCTTCTAATGTTAGCTTTAATGCGTGCGACAACTTCTTTCATACTAAAAGGCTTTGTAATATAATCATCGGCACCATAATCCAGGCCCATGATTTTATCTGATTCCTCTTCTTTTGCTGTTAGCATGATTACCGGCATTGTCATTTGTGTTCTCAGTTCCTTCAGAACATCAAATCCGTTCTTCAATGGCAACATGATATCGAGCAAGATTAAATCCGGATTAACCTCCAATGCCTTATGGATAGCCTCATCTCCATCGTAAGCCGTATAGACAGCATATCCTTCCTTTTCCAGGTTGTATTTGAGGATATTAGCTATTGGTCTCTCATCATCTACAACTAAAATTTTTTCCCTCATGGCATAACCTTCTTATCCAAATTTTACTTATTATATCATATCCGGTCAATTTTTGTCATTTCTTCGAACAACACCTTCACCCTTCTGTAAATCCTGTTGTAAACCCGTCGATATAGTATGTCATAAGTTTCTACAGCCTCTTTTTCGGGTTTGAAAACCTTGCTGACATGGACCATATTTGAAACACCCTCGTCTACATCCATGAACAGACCCACTGCGACAAAACCAGCGATTGCAGCGCCTAGCCCAGTTGTTTCATATGTTTGAACCTTGTAAACCTCTCTATTGATTAGATTGGCTGTGATTTGACAAATGACATCGCTTTGGGATCCACCTCCTGAAAGGGCGATTTTTTCCATTCTGACACCTGATTTTTTTTCAAGCTTTTCAATTCCTTCTCTTAAAGCGAAACCGATACCCANNAAAAATGGACTTTCCCATGCACATCACTGAATCCTATGATAGATCCTCTTGCTTCTGGCCTTAGCAGTTCCTGACCCCAATAAGGTTGTAGTATCAGCCCTTCACACCCCGCTGGTATTTTTTCGAGTTTTTTCTCCAATATGCTGATAGCCAGATCACTATCACCTTCCGCTTCCGTCAATTCCTCATGAGCAAACTCCTCTTCAAACCATTTTATCATCCAATAACCTCTGCTGATTGTGATTTCAGGATTGTACCAACCGAATTTTACCGATGGAAACGGCGGAAACAAAGGAACCAGCTCGAAATATCTATTGGAAGTGGTCTGTATGGTAGCCTGAGAGCCAAGAGATATACTTCCCCTGTCAAGATTATTACAACCTACCCCTATGGTCTCACACCCCTTGTCCGAGCCGGATGAAGCCACCGGCAATCCTTCTCTAAGTCCAGTCTCTCTTGATGCTTCAGGTGTCAGATAACCCATGATCTTACAAGGTTCAATCAAATCATACAGGTATTTATCTTCGATTTGAAGGATTTGTCTTTTTATGTCATTTCTACCGGTCCATCTGAATCGTTTGTAGTCAAAGGGAAGATGTCCAATGGTCGATGCTGTGCTATCCAAAAATTTCCCTGTCAACTTGCTGTTCAAATAAGTGGAGAGCAATAGATATTTATCTGTTTTGTTCCATATGTCAGGTTCGTTTTCTCTCAGCCAATTTGCTCTGAACTCTCGATTGAATGTTTCTCCGATTCTCTTAAATCTTACCAGGATTAAAGCAATATTGGCCCACAAGGCTATCGGTCTTACTTTTTGAGCTTTCCTGCTGTCAGACCAAATGATACAGTCTCTTAGCGGTTTACCTTCTTTGTCTACCACAACAACTGAATCTCTTTGACAGGATAGGGTTACACCTAAAATACTGTCTATAATTTCTCGATGCTCTTTCTTAAGCTCCCGGATACCTTCACAGATCTTTTGCCAAAGGATATCGGGATGGATCTCCTTCCATCCGGGCTTGATCGTTTTATATTCCGTGATCCCATATTTCACTTTTAGGTTTAAATTGCCTTTTGAATCAAAAACCAAAATGCGCACACTTTGAGTGCCGCAGTCAACAGCCATGAAATAATCATTTTTATCCACTTTTCCTCTCCAATTTTAGCATTATTTGATATCATTATATCAAAATAATGATAAACCGCATAACAAAACCGATTGGAAAGCCTCACAACTTTTTGTTTGATGTACCCATCAATATGTGGTATAAACATTATAAAACAAATAATATCAAAAATAATGATAATGAAAGGCAGGACTGAAAATTATGATCACTGTAATAGATGGTATGGGTGGAGGATTAGGTGTTAAAATCGTGTCAGAACTGAAAAAGCGCTATGCTTCACAAATCAAAATCCTAGCATTGGGAACCAACTCCACCGCTACAGCTGCAATGAAAAAAGCAGGAGCGGATTTTGCTGCCACTGGGGAGAACCCGGTGGTGGTCAACTGTAAGAAGGCGACACTTATTCTCGGCCCTATCGCAATCATAACCCCGGATGGACTAATGGGAGAGATCACACCCAGAATGGCAGAGGCGATAACCTTGAGCGATGCAAAAAAAATATTGCTACCCTCTGACAGGTGCAATATTGATGTTGTATCTACGCCAAGATTGTTAAATATGACTGAGCTCATCAAAGAGCTTGTCGATCGTGTTGGTGAGGAGTTGGTTTAGAACTCCTCATCATCCGGCACTTCGTCCTTATGGAGAACATCCGCAACTTCTGATTTATCTGGCAAGATAATCCACAAAAGTATGTAAGCCGCCACACCGGCTCCCCATGCCCATGAAACCACAAACCATAAAACCCTAACTAAAGTGGGATCAATATCAAAGTATTCCGCTACTCCCTGGCATACTCCTGCAATTTTCTTCTTATCTGGGTTTTTGTAAAGCTTTTTATTCATTTAATCCACCATCCTATATTTATTTGTTGCTACATATTACTTATACACCACCTGAATTAATTATAAATTAGTCAGATATTAGAAATCAATTAATTATTGAATTATTTAAATTATTTTGAGTTCATCAGCTTGCTCTTCAACCAAGCTTCTCTGGTAAGCTTGAAATGACACTCAACATGCAATGATTTGTACTTTTCAATCATTTTAAGCTCTTCTTTATAGCAGATATGACCTGCATGTTCCAAAGATTTTATGGAATTGATATTATCCTTCCAGACTTGGGCGTGAATCTCATCTGCTTTAAGCGTGTTGAAACAATACTGATAAACAAGTTTTCTCGCTTCTTTAGTGAATCCCTTTCTCCAGTATTGTTTACTGATCCTTTCAACTTCCGATGGGATTATCAACAATCCGTCTTCGTTCTCAATAGGTTTCCACACCCAATAAATACCGATTATTTTACTGGTTTCATTGTTGATAACCGACCAGGAAATAATATGGGGTATTTCTTTGTATTTTTGAAGATTGCTCCGAATTTCTGTCACATTGACTGGAATATCATTTCCCATCCAAGTGTGTATCTCCGGATCTTTCATATGTTTATACCACTCAGGTGCATCAACAGGTACATTGATCTCTCTAAGCAGAACTTTACCAGATACCAGGGTTGGTACATTCATTAAAATGCTCATGCCACACCTCTTGCCATTCTATATATACCCTTATATACCCCTAAATCGTATTAAATATACGAGATTTTTTTGAATTGACTTAATTTCAGAAAAATGCTAATATGACCTTGAGGTCATAAGGAGGTATCAGATGCCGAAACAGACTTTTTTCAACCTTTCTGAAGAAAAGAGAAGCAAAATCACAAGTGCCGCTTTGGAAGAATTCTCGGAGTATTCTTTCTCCAAAAGCAGCATCAACAGGATTGTCGCTAAAGCTGGTATTCCCAAGGGTAGTTTTTATCAGTATTTTGAGGACAAATTGGATTTATATCGATACATATTACAGTTGATAGCAGATGATAAAATCAAATATATTCAACAGTATACAAAGGAGCTTTCCAGTGGCGACTTTTTCGACTATCTGAAAGCCACTTACACTTCAGGAATTGCTTTTGCGATTGACCACCCGATTTATGCCAAAATAGGCATATTTTTGTTGAAGGAAGATGAGAAAATGCAACAGACGATTTATGGTGATCTATTATCGACTGGTGAGGTATATGTCAAGGACATGATTCTAAAAGGACAGGAGAACGGAAGCATCAGAAAAGATATCAGTGCTGATTTTGTGGCTTTTATTATCAACAAACTTAATCTAGCTTCCACAGAGTATTTGAAGAGCAAAACCTTTGATGACACATTTTACAAAAACTATGAGTCATTTTCCTACTCAATTATAGATTTGATAAAAAATGGAATCAAAGAAGACAAATGATTGAAACCCAAAGGAGGCAACTATGATCACAGTAAATAGTCTATATCATTCATACACAAAAGATGACAGATATGCAGTCAAGGATGTGACATTTGAGATAAATAAAGGTGAAGTATTTGGTTTCTTAGGACCTAGCGGCGCTGGAAAATCAACTACTCAAGGCATACTAACCGGTCTGCTCCAACTTCAAAAGGGAGATGTCCAGGTTGTTGGCCATGACATGAGAAAACCTACTAGAGACATGTTCAACAAGATAGGGGTTTCCTTCGAACAGTCCAATGTATACAATAAACTCACTGCTTTGGAAAATCTGGATTTTTACAAAAAGCTCTTTGACGTTCCAACTTTGGATTCTATGTTCCTGTTGAAAATAGCAGGTCTTGATCATGTTGCTAATAAAAAGACATCTGAGTTTTCGAAGGGAATGAAGCATCGTCTGACGTTTGTTCGCAGTATGCTCAATAAACCTGAAGCTTGGTTTTTAGATGAGCCAACTACAGGACTAGACCCTGCCATAGCCAGCCAAATCAAGGACATCATTAAGGAAAAGAACCAAGAGGGTACCACAGTATTTCTGTCAACACATAACATGTATGTGGCCGATGAGTTATGTCATCGCGTAGCTTTCATCATTGATGGTGAAATCAAATTGATTGACTCTCCCAGAAATCTTAAGCTTCAATATGGTGAGAAGTTGGTTGCTGTGGAGTACAAGCTTGATGATGAACTCAAAAAAGAATCTTTCTCTCTTATCGATGAAAGGGATCGGTTGAGACTCAACGATATAATCAATCAAGGTAATATTGAACTGATGCACACAAAAGAAGCGACTCTTGAGGAAATATTCATCAAGGTTACAGGTAGGGGGCTGCTGTATAATGAGACTTCTGTATAATTTCCTAAAGGATATGCGTTTATCTTCGAAAAGTTTTTATTTTTATCTTGAAATAGGTTTTACGGTGATTATTATCGCTGTTTTGTTGTTTGTTGTGCCCGAAAATTTCGAACCCAACTTATCTATCTATCTTCACATGGATGTGGATGATGCTTTTCATCAGAAGATTATGGATGCGCTTGGAGAAAATAACAGCGATGAGTTAACCATAGTCGACACAAGAGAATCCCTTGAAGCATCTATGGCTAAAAACAGAATCAGCATCGGGTTATCCATCTATCGTGAAAACAA
>DMAP01000242.1 GCA_003446975.1 Clostridiales bacterium
TCTTTTTCAACTGTCTTCTTCTGAACCACTACCATTCCATCAGATTCAATGACAGTAACAGGCACTAAAGTTCCGTCTTCCTTAAATATTTGGGTCATTCCAAGCTTTCTTCCAATAATTGCTTTCATCCGTTTACACCTCCAATTTTCTTACAGCGGATTACATTGCATGCAATCATACTAAGCAGAGTGTCTATCTAAATTCTCTACTTTTACAGTTTGATTTCAATATCCACACCAGCCGGCAAATTCAATTTCATCAAAGAATCTACAGTCTTTGGCGTTGGATTGGAAATATCAATCAGTCTTTTATGTGTTCTTTGTTCAAATTGCTCTCTAGAATCCTTGTACTTATGAACCGCTCTCAAAATTGTGATGATTTGCTTTTCTGTCGGTAGAGGAATTGGTCCTGCGACATCAGCTCCTGATGATTTTGCAGTTTCGACAATTTTCTTTGCTGACTGATCAAGCAATTGATGATCATAAGCTTTCAACCTGATTCTAATTTTTTGACTGTTTACCATTGTGTTACCTCCCTTTTCGTATTTTACCTTACATACGTTAGGCAATCTCCATGTACACTGAGCCTAGTGTACTTTATGTTTTTTTTAATGGAAATCCCTATCCGCCTCGCTTTTAGCAAGACATACTCCGCAAAAATTACCCGGCTACTGCCAGCAACCTTTCACTTCTTCGCATGCGGCACACTGAAATATTTTACCTAATTTGCATTCTAAAATCAACATAAATATTAATATGTTACAAATATTTAATAATTTCTTCTGCAAAATAATAGCAAGCATATTTTTTGCTATTCATGCTTGCTATTTTTTATTAGATTTTATATTGCATAATGATTATACACGAATATATCCAAAAGTCAAGAAATTTCACATTTATCCGATGACTAACAGTCCCTGGATAACGGTTTCTAAGGTTTAGATGGTGTTTCACACCACCTTAACCCAAGAACCCTGTTGATCTTGTTCAATCTACTTGGCAACCACTATCAACGGCAAACCATCATTTTTGAAAGGCTCACCTTTGTAATTTGAATGCCAACTAAATTCAGTGAATCCAGCTTTCCTCAATAGGCTTTCCAACTTGTCTTTTCTCAATGGCATAAGATTTGTTTCAGCCTCATATTTGCTATCTGTAGACTTAATGTTCAGTTTGGTCTTAAATATGACACGACTATCTTCAAGCCTGTAAAAACGCTCAAACCGAAGGACTTTATTCTCAATCAACGGAAGACTCTGAATGTTGTTTTGATAGACATAGTCATAGTTGATAATCTGGACCACAAGCTTTCCGTCTTCTTTCAGCAATTTTCTGAATCCTTTCAATGTCTCCAATATTTCCTCATAATTGGATAGATGGACCAGGGTGTTCCCAATGCAATAAATTCCGTCAAACATATCATAATCAAAATATTCTGAGACTTGAACCATGTCTATTTGCCTGACATGAAACCAATATCCCATATCACTGATTTCATTGGCGATCCTTATCATATCCTCACTAAGGTCTATTGCCTCTACAGAAAACCCTTTTTTGGCCATCTCATAGGCAACCCGTCCATCAGAGCATCCCACGTCCAGCAAATGTCCCTGGGGAGTGAATTGTGATACTAGGAAATCAGTCTTATTATCGACAGGAAAAATGTGATGATAAACATCGGCCATATTTTTATAAAACAAGTTATACCTCCTAGTGTTCGATTATTTATCCGATGGTTTCACACCACCTTAACCCAAGAACCCTGTTGATTTTGCAGCATTAGATGCTATATTGACAGCATCCCAAACGCTTGCAAATGGTGGCGCATAGCAAAGGTCGGCATTACCTAGCTCTCCAGTGGTCATATTTGCCTGAATTGCGATTGCAAACATGTCGACCCTATGGACAGCACCTTTGGTTCCTGCCGCTTGAGCACCCAGTATCCTTCCAGATCTATTTTCGTAGATGACCTTGATGAGCAGCGGTGACGCTCCGGGATAATAATTCGCGCTGCTTGGTGCTTTAACCACTACCGTCTTGTAGTCGAGTCCCGCTTCTAACGCTTCCGCTTCCCCTAATCCGGTTCTTGCCAGTTCCAAATCAAAAACTTTAATAGCTGCAGAACCTAATGTACCTACATATTCAACATGCCCGCCAGCAATGTTTTCCCCTGCGACTCGCCCGCCTTTATTGGCCGTTGTGCCCAAAGCGATATATGCGTGCTTGTCTTTTATCATATGTTTGATGGCTGCACAGTCTCCCGCTGCATAAACATCCTCAATGCTTGTTCTCATTTCACTGTCAACTATTATAGCACCATTCTCCGCTTTTTCATAATCCAGGCCTTCAAGAAAACTCAAATCAGGTCTCACACCTATAGCGACGAGCACAAAATCAACCGCATATTCTGACTTATCCGTAATCACTTTATTGACAGTCTTATGGCCGGTAAATGCTTTGACCCTCTCTCCCAGTATAAGTTTAACGCCATTTTTTTCCATTTCTTTCCCAGCCATTTCTGAGAATTCTCTATCAAATGGTTTAAGCACTCTGTCCCCTGATTGGAAAACGTAAGTTTCTTTACCGATAGCTCGGAGGGCTTCCGACATTTCAACACCAATATATCCACCACCCACTATAGCAACCTTCTTAATGTTTTCCTTGGCTAATAATGCTTTTAGCCTTAATCCATCATCCAGTGTTTTTAATGTTGCGATGTTTTCTAGTTCAGTTCCTTCAAAAGTTGGAACGATAGCTGGCGCACCGCTTGCCACCATCAATTTGTCATAAAAGTCACTGAAAATTTCGCCGGTAGTCAGGTCTTTGATTAAAACCTGTTTCTGATCTGGAATCACCTTGATGACTTCGTGATGCAATCTACATGAAATACCCATTGCTTCGAAGTCTTCTTTCGTCCGTGCTATCATTTTAGTATCGTCATCAAAATAATCAGCTATATAATAAGGTAGCCCGCAAGCACCATAGGATAGATAGCCACCTTTCTCATAAACGGTTATCTCTGCTTGTTCTATCAGCCTTTTTAATTTGGATGCAGCTGACATCCCTGCAGCAACACCTCCTATTACAATCACTTTCATCACAGGCACCCCTTCCTTCTATTGTTTTTGGCGTTACCAGATCTCACTGGTGTCAATCACAAAATCACATTGCGCTTCAATATCAAACGCTTCAAAATACTTTTCTTCCATTGGTATCCATAAATTTTTAAACCGCATGGCTTTAACATCTCCACTTCTTTGTTGAATCCGTTTCATTTGTTCATCTGGATTCACAGACATAAATACCTTTAAATCATACACGCTGCTTAAATCAGGATGCATGGCATATGACCCTTCAATGATATTGATTCTTTTTGGAGGAATTTGCTTTCCCTGATTGTAAGCTTGTTTCTGGCAATCAAACGCCCTATAAATAATTGTCATTTGAGCCAATAGTGGATCAATCACCTCAATGAAGAAACGCTCATGGTCCATGTGCCCACCTGGTAATGCCAATCTTTGATCAGTCTGCATATCAAATGGCAGATAGAAGTCATCCATTTGGAACAGGTTGGCATCATAATGCTCTGCTAGTTTATTGGCTAAGGTAGTTTTCCCGCTTCCGCAACGTCCATCAATAGCTACAATGCATCCTTTATTTTCATTAATCAGTACATCTATTCTTTCATATATTTGATTGACTGTCTCAATATAGTTCATAGCTTCCACTTCCTATCCAGTATAGCTCTTTTTGTTGATTACAGATCACAAAAAATCTCATGAATATTGCCATCCGGATCCTCGAACAAAGCGGTTCTCTGATTCCAGGGCATGTTCTTTGGTGACTGGATGCCTATGGCACCTTTATCTAAAAGCGTCTCATAGGATTTGTCAACATCATCCACACTTCTGCATGGAAAAGCCAACTCAAATCTTTGACCGATTGCCTTGATCCTATATTTATCAGAGAAGTCCAACATCACTTTTCTTTCACATAATGCAAATCTCGCACCCTCATTTTTAAATTCAACGTATTCTCCCAAATCATTAATGATATCAAAACCCATAACATCTTTGTAAAACTTTTTCATTGGCTCGATATGGTCAGTCCATATGGTGACCAAGCTTATCTTAGATAGCATCTTAACCTCCATCAATTTTTTTCAGATTACACTTCTTTATTTTGTTACTCTCAAACAGATTGGCCTTTCGAAACATGTTGCACCAAATAACCTTTTGATATCCTCAACTGTTAAATCATCTTGTCTCTTCATTTCTGCTTCAACGTCTCCAACATCCCCCAGCCAAACACACCAGAGTTCAATTTCTTCACTCCCGAGAAGATGCTCTCTTATATATCTGATCAGTTGTTCCGCTCTTATATGATTATATCCAAAAGTTACTTCTGAAACAAAATTTTTCATAGTATAGTCTGCGGCATGGTCTTCAGGATTATCCTTTCGTATCTCTAACTCATGGAGCAACTCCTCCGATTCGCAGACAAGAATAATTTTTTCATCCATATCGATATCATTATTTCTCAATAGGATTTCAGGAACTTCTAGATTTCGTTTAAACATTTCGTTTAAGGAGATTAACTCAATATTTGGATTATGTACATCTTTAAGTGGCAAGTCGCTGGCCAAAAACCGATATAAGCTCATTTTAGGCTCCATAACTTCTTTTTAGCGGCATATAGGAAGATACATTCCACCATCTCCGCGATTACCATAGCATACGCTCCTATTATGGCGGGGTTTTCAGGGTTCAAGTAAGTGCCAATCAAGACGGAGATTATCAACGATGCCAAATTAACCATCTTCCCGACGCTGATCTGCTTTGTGCTCTGACGTTTAAGAAACAATCCCCACAAATATTGTCTAATCACAAAAAAGATAGGTAGCAAAGTCATTATTTTCAATACATCGGTTGCCATTAGGCTGATTTGCTCGCCTGTTCCCATCATAGTATTAAGAATGAAATAGCCTAATGGTGTAAACCCAGTAATGGCAATAGCCAGTGATAGCGTTCCGCCAACGATAGCTCCAAAACGCTTGATGGAGTTGTAATTCTCTCGATTGTCATTTATTTTTAAAAAGTTCAAAGGGACTTGGTGAAACATCATTAGGGGTGATACAGCCAAGATGCCCACCGACCATCCCACCGCAAATGCAGATAAAGCAATTTCAGGATTGACTGTTCTTGCCAGTCCTGCATTGATAATTGGCGTTGCCATAGTCCTTAGCAAAGCTGTGACAGTAAGGGGCAGAAAAAACATCAGAATAAATCTATTGTTTAGTTCCTTTTGAATAACTCCCGGATCTTTTACCCTATTACTCTGCCTTGTTATAGCACCAGGTATGTCCAATCTCCCACGATGTATTAATACCGCAACGGTTGTTGCTTCGACAAATAAGGCGATGGCAAAAATTCCCGGCGCATAATATGAGCCTGGCATAAAACTGAAAAACTCTGCCAGAAATACCATGATTCCTACAAAAATAACCCGCATCAACGACGCTATTGTAACTATAGGTGTCATGCGCAATTTGATTGCCACACCTTGGTAAAAATCCCGAACAGTCACAAAAAGGGGGAAAAGCACCAATATTCTCAACATAATGACTGCTTCATCCAACACATGACCTTCGACGCCTATCAGGGTATTCATGACCCACCTTGATGCATTGGTAAAAGCAAAAATAAAAAACAACCCCACAATGCCTAATCCGACGATTGTTATGAATCGACGCACTTTATTATAACTCTGCGCATCGGTGGTCAATGATGTTACTGTATGCTTGATCATGGACACAGGATATTGAATCATCTGCAAAATGCTTTTAGCTACCGCAAAAGCTGAAATCAATACTTCCGGGGATGGAAATCTCGCAAGGGCAGCATTGAATAACGAGTGGGTTAATGCAATGATGGCCTGCGTCATGCCCAATGGCACAAAAAATTTCAATTGTTCATTTAAAGGGATTCCATTAGTTGTTTCAGAAATTTTTTTAATGATAGCACCAACCTTTTAGCAAACTTTCCGCATGTTATTATCAGAATAATTGTAACACAATACTGCCTCTAATTCAAAGCAACAACAGTATCGACTCCAATCAACAAAACAACCCCTTCGGGCTGTTATAGCGCTTTGAAACAATATTAGATTAGGAGTATGACTTCACTGTTAAATCAAGTGGTGATGCTTTTTTTGGTATTATTTCCGGAATACCAACGATAAATCAT
>DMAP01000311.1 GCA_003446975.1 Clostridiales bacterium
AATTGTACCCAATTCCGATAGTCATGGGGGAGTGAATCAATATATGCCTGAATTCCTAACTTGGGTATTTTGTATAGTCTATCATACTCAGAATCGTAAACATAAATTGTCTCGTTTACGCTATATTTACAGGAATACTTACTATCTACAAGATATTGTCCATCAAATTTGAACCTTTTGTTCAGCATTGTGAACCTTATATTGTTGCCTATCGCATTATTTATAGGCCAGAAGCCAGCACCCTCTGTAAAAAACTCGATGTGACTCATCGCTCCCAGTCTGCTATATTGATTTTTAGAAACATATAGCCTTTCGCCCTGAGGAATATGCTTGAGGTTCTCATTCATTGCGATATTTTTTACAATTGCTTTCTGATGATGATTCCATCCCTTCCAGTGGTCGGAAATCCCGAGCATACTGAGTAAGAATATGGAAAATAATAGTATGGTAAAATAGCGATTAAGACTCATCAGCCAGAGCACTAGAAAAGACATTAATAAGGAGCTGTAAATGGCAACCCTGTTTCCGAGATTGAAGGCAGTTTGTGGGTAAAATCCTGTCAGGGCATACATGCAGAGCGATAGAAAAGCCACTGCAGCCAGTGCACAGAACATGTGATAGTCAAATTTGTGCTGCTCTGGTTTAAAATACTTGAAGAAAATAACCACTACAATCAGTCCTACCAATAAAGACAAAAAAGATATATTGCCTATTGAATAGAATATTTTAATTAGGAAGGACGGCCCAATAATGATATCTAAAAATCCAAGGATCTGAAAGATTAACTGATTAAATAGTTTCCGGAAATTGTCAATATCAGTGGCTCTGTTTTTCTCTAAAAGAAAAACTTTTGACATTAATAAAATATAGAATACGTATATAAGTTGAGGTAGAATAAACAGAAAAAACTTTTGGTATTGTTTCTTCAATACGAATGTTAGTGATAACCCCCATGCTATAGGGGGAGATGCATAGCTGAAGAATGAGCCTAAAATTCCTGCAAGAAATCCATATAGGTTATTACCGTTACTTATGAGAATATTGGAAAGGGCTATCAGCGCAAACGTAGGCAGTAGGTACTGACCGTTCTGCAACACATAGTTGACCGAATCGTGTATAGGGTAAAGTACAAACAGGAATGAGAATAGAAAGGCGTTTCGACTACCCAACCGATCAGCTGCAAAAAGATAAATCAGAAAGATGGAAAGCCATGCCAAAAAGACCTTAGTGACATCATAATATACCTCATTTTTCCCGAATAAATAGTATTCAGTGAAATCAAGATAATAGGCAGGTATATTGTAAAACATATAGAGGAGTTTGGATTCCTGGTAGTTAAGTGTTAATAACTGATGAAGGGTCCAGTTTTGAACTGATTGGATATGTATTATCTCATCTCCATGAATACCTGTTCCTAAGAAGAGGTAACAAAGAAAAAATAAGAGGAAAATAAATGCCAGAACTGTTTTATTCATTTTTAAATCTGTGAAGATAAATTGTGCTTGCCTTGGAAGAATTTTGTCACTCTGCGTATAAATATTCGTCCCGTGATATTCGAGAACCGTAAGGAGAGATAAATGAAGAGCTCAATCATCTTTTTTAATTCTTTGGTTGATAAATACCATCTGTGCTGAAGTTTGATTACATTTCCTCCCGCATATTTTTGGGAAATAAGCTTTCTTAATCCACTCGGACTGAGATAAAAAGAAATGTTTGCCCACATTGTGTCATAAATAAGCTCCAATCTATCATTACCATCGGGAACATAAGGTATATCATCACTTTCCCACATATACTGAACTCCAAAATTTTCCCATTCATTTCTGATTAAGATCTTTTTTAGGGGATACTCCTGATTAAAAATCGGCGTGCCGGGGTAAGGTGCAAGAGTGTTGAAACGGGCTGACGCTATCGGTAGTGATCGCACAAAATTTATGGTTTCGTAGCGATCTTTTCTTGTTTCCTTCGGCAGTCCGAAAATGATTGTAGTTCCTATTGAGAATCCTTTATTTGCAGATCTTACAATGGCGTCTGCAACAGTCGCAACGGTCTCTCCCTTTTTTATTATCTTCATGAGTCTTTCACTGCCGGTCTCAAGTCCGTAGTAAAGTATTCGGAAATTTGCCTTATATGCCATGTCGAGAATATCGTCTTTAGCATTATCTCCACGGAGTGAGCCATGAAAGAAGGCTTCCTTATTAAGACCTTCCCTTATTATTGCTTCACACAGATTCATAAAATGTTTCTTGTTAACAGCAATGTTATCATCCATCAGAAAGATGGAGGTCTGTTTATACTGCCTGATAAGTATTGAGATCTCATATATAATTCTTTCCACCGAATGGAAGCGGTATGTTGTGCCTGAAATACTTCTCGATGAACAAAAAGTGCAATGATAGGGGCATCCTCTTGATCCAAAGATACCGGAGAAGTTAGGGTATCTATGGAGATCTTTACTGAATAGCTCATATGGAAAAGTCGGGATATCATCGAGATTCGAGATCATTGGTCTATCTGGATTATGTGTGTATTTGTTCTCTTCTTGGTAGGAAATACCGGCTATATGTCTATAATCATCTCCGGCAAGGATGAGGCTGACCATTTCACGAAACGTATTCTCACCCTCTCCTCTGACAACGACATCAACGCCTTCTTTCGATAGCGCCTCTTCCGGAAGCACCGTTGGGTGAATACCACCAAGGACAATTGTTGCTTCACTGTCTATCAACTTAATTCTTCTGGATAAATCGTATGCGCGTCCTGAATTGAGGGTAAGAACGCTCATCCCAACAATCCGCGGCTTCTCTAATGCCATGATGATTTGCTGAAGGTCTTCACTTTCAATTGGATGTATCTGTTCATCTATAATTTCGACATGTTCAATGCCCGACGCCATCAAATAACCAGCGAGGACGCCTATGCTCGTAGGAAAAGTAATATTTACTAGTGCATTAATTTTTTTATTCTGTGATTTTTCATTTATTTTTGGGTTGATTAGCAGGATATTTGTTCTCATACAGATGAAAAACCTTTCACAGAACGTTGATATTGAGGTATGTTTTATAATTCTTGTGGTTCTATCTTTTTACTGAATAATTTTTTTGACAATTGACTCGATTATATACGTGGGCCTTCTACGCGTCACATCAAGCGCCCTCCACAAGTATTCTCCCAATATTCCCAACATGAGCATTTGGACTCCACCAAGGACCAATACCACAACCATCAGAGACGCCCAACCCTGTATTGGCTTTCCGAGAAGGCCACTGATAAAAACCACACCAGCATAAATAAAACCAACCAGCGCTACAAAGAAACCAAGATAGCTCATAAAGCGAATCGGGAAATAACTGAAGGCTGTAACAGAATCGACAACGAGCTTCAACTTCTTCTTCAGTGTCCAACCTGATTTCCCGTACTCCCTTGCTTCCTTATTGTAGGTAATGAAATCCTGCTGGAACCCCAGCCAAGTGATTAATGCCAGAAGGCTAACGTGCGCTTCGTTGAATTGCTTCAAAGTGGCAATGACTTGCATATCTATGAGAAAGAAGTCCGCTCCTGTGGCCGGCATTTCCCGAATCCCAACAATTTTTCTCATCAGAAAATAGTAAAGACGAGAAAACCCTATGGTGCTGGCGCTTTCTCCCTGCCTCTGTTCTCGAACGGCCCAGACGACCTTCGCCCCTTGTTGCCACTTGCTAATGAGATTGGGGATTGTTTCAGGAGGATCCTGAAGGTCGGCAGCCATAACAACGGCGCAATTACCCTGACAGAAATCCAGACCACATTTGATGGCTTCATGGGAACCTGAGTTTCGCGCCAGTCGTATTCCTTTAACATGGATGTCCTGCTGAGCGATCTGCGAAATGACTTGAAATGTATTGTCTTGAGAATTATCATCAATAAGGATCCATTCCCAATCGATCATTTCATCTTGCAGAACATTTTTAATCCGCTGATATAGAAGAAGTATATTACCGGCTTCGTTGTATGCAGGAGTGATGATTGTCAACATAATATCAGGTGTTGTCATATACACATACAAGATTTTTTTAGGGTCATCACGACTCTGAGTTGATCATCTTCCGTCATTTGATGATATAGTGGCAAAATTATGCAGCGATCTTGTGCCCTTTCGCTTTCGGTAAGCTTGGCGCATCGTCCCGGTTCGCATTCGCATGGGCCGGGGCCTTTTCCACATGACCAAGTTCCGCATATGAATGAGTCTTCTCGATGTGCGCACATAACACCCCTTCGGATTGCTATTTCAGCATCGAGCATCTCTTGCATTACGGTTATCTGATTCACACGTTCCGGCAAACGTACGCAGAGGCTCTGCCAATTGCTTCTTGCCCACGCGGGTTCTAAGGGAAATCCAATGTCTGGAATTTCCTCACTCAACAGTGTCCGATAACATTTGACCATTTCTCTCCGCCGCACAACGATTTCCGCCAGCCTTTTTAGTTGTTCACGACCCATTGCCGCCTGTATATCAGTCATACGGTAGTTGTAACCGACACATGGATAAGATTCGAAGATAACTTCCTCTGACCCATGACGAACCGTATCAGGAATACTCATGCCATGCTGTCGCCAGAGCCGAAATTGATGGTCCCATTCAACATTACCCGTGGTGATCATACCGCCATCACCAGTACTTAAGAGTTTTCTGGGATGAAAAGAAAAGCAGGCGATATCTCCATGGGGCTTCCCAACTTTTTCCCATTTATCCTTCCAGAGTATCTCACTGCCGGCGGCGCACGCGGCGTCTTCAACAACAGGCAAGCCATGACGGCGGGCAATAGACAAAATGCTGGACAGATCACAAGGCATGCCAAGCTGATGGACACAGAGAATAGTCCTGGTGCGGCGGGTAATAGCGTTTTCGAGAAGATTTGGGTTGATATTGAAAGTCTGCGGTTCAATATCGACGAATACGGGAACGGCACCACAATAACGTATGCTGTTAGCGGTAGCAATGAAAGAATGACTAACCGTAACGACTTCGTCTCCCGGTTTCACACCAACAACCAGAAGGGCAAGATGAAGGGCGGAAGTGCAGCTTGAAACAGCGCAGGCATGGGTTGCGCTGACATATTCGGCAAACTCTCTTTCGAAGTTCGCAACTTCTGGACCCTGGGTGACCCAGCCACTCATGATCACCCGTTCGATAGCGGCCACTTCTCTGCCATCCATAACGGTTTTGATGATGGGTATCAAGGTCATAGGCTTCTTTGCTGCCTCCACCAAGCCACCAAACGGATCAATCCTTCTTCCAATGAAACCCCTGATTTAAAGCCCATCAGTTTTTCAGCTTTTTCAACATTTGCCAAACGGCGAGGGACAGGATTGACTTTTCGTTCAGGACCGTACTCCGGCTTCAAATCAGAGTTCATCACTCTCAGCAACATCGTTGCAAGTTTATTCAGGCTTGTTTCCACACCGCTGGCGATATTAAAGACATCGTCGGAAATCTCAGATTGCAGGGCTGCGATATTGGCACGGGCAACATCTTCGACAAAAATAAAGTCCATTGTTTGGGTCCCATCACCCAAAATGATGGGCTCCTGGCCATTTTCTATTCGTTCCATCCAGCGGATGAGGACTTCCGTATATTTTCCGTAAATATCCATTCGCGGTCCATACACATTAAAATATCTCAACGCCACGTAAGGGAATCCATACATATCGTTGTACGAGCGGAGCAATCCTTCCAGAAAGACCTTTGTAGCGCCGTACCAGGTCCGGTTGTTATAGGGATGATGTGACTCGACTGTTGGAAAAGAATCAGCCAACCCATATATTGAAGCGGATGAGGCCGTTATAAATTTTTTCACTCCAGCCATCATCGCAGCCTCAATCACATTAAAGCTGCCATCACACATAACGGAGAGTGCTTCACGGGGGTTCTCAGCACATGCAGTAATCCGCAGGGTTGCCATATGGATGACTGCGTCCATTCCGGTAGTGACTGATTGGATTGCATCTACATTTCGAACATCCCCCTCCACTAACGTCACACGTGGATCATTCAAAATGGCTTCAACATTTTTCAAGGTTCCACGAACCAAATTATCAAAGATGACTATTTTTGCAGGGTTGTAGTAGCGTAACAATAAATCAATAGTTGTAGATCCGATGAGACCACAACCTCCCGTGACGAGGATTGCTGCATCATTGATATACATAACAAATCACTCCTTTGATATTATCTCATTGCTGAATCTAACTTTTTACGCGGTCACCATTTTGCGAATCGCCGTAAACCGTATTTGGCAATGTCGGGTGTTGCTCGCTCACCTGCACCCACCCAGCCGTTCCGTAAACATCCGAACTACAAACATAAATGAATTTCCTAACATGGTTTCTTCTTGACGCATTGAGTAGCTTGAGTGTCGCCGTTGCATTGACATCATGATTTTCTAAAGGATTATTCATTGAATGTCTCACGCCAAGACAAGCCAGGTGGAAAACAACTTCTGCTTGTTTCGTCAGCTTATCGATTTCAGCTTCATCGCGAATATCCGCTATAATCAGATCTGCGCCATCGTCAATTAGACCCTTAAGATTTTCTTTTTTCCCCATTGATAAGGCTATCAATAACGATAACATGAAACCCGTATTGAACCAGCTGCCTCGTCAATTCACATCCTATAAAACCTGCACCACCTGTAATAAGTATATTCTTCATATCGTTTTAGATTCGTTTTCTTTTTTTAGGTTTCGGTACTTATACTTTCATTCCTCAACTTCATATCGTAAATATACTTTTTTCCCATCTAATCTGAAGAAAGCCGGACACTTATCGTTGTCACATATTCTAATTTGATCCCATAGGTATTCTAATGTTTGCCTTCGGTCTATTTCGGAATCCTCTGGTGTCCGCTTCAAGCTATATGTTGTTTTCCCTGACTGCTTACGGAGAACCATATAACCATCAAGTAATTCATCTAAAATAATGTTGAAGCATTCCTGAATACCAATTTCTCGTTTTTTTTCAAGAATTCTTAATGTATCAAGTTCTTCTATTTGTATATTATGTTGATAAAGATAATCACCTGCATCCATGAATTCATTAACTTTTAATGCAGTGATGCAGAGATTATCTTTTTTATTCAATACTGTCCATTGTATTGGCGCAGATCCTCTTCCTTCTGGCAGAGGTGTTTCGTGGAAAAAAATGCAACCATATTTAGGTTTTTTAATAATTTCGTTCTCAATAATACTATACATACCACTTCCAAATATTATGTCGTATGTACTATCTATTTCATCGTATGATTCGAGTTCGACAAATTCGATTTCTTTTGCCATCATAACACTGCTCAATATTTTTTTCCTTGTCCCTATCAATCCTATTTTAAAATTTTTAAATTTTTTTTCAAACTTTATAATCATGTTTCATGTCCGATGGTATTTTAATTATTGATATTTTTTAATATAATCTATAATCATAATTAATTCTTCACTACTTAATTCAGGAAACATTGGCAACGAAATGCAATGTTCAGCCAAATACTCTGCATTTGGTAAATCTCCTTTTTTATATCCCAAATGACTGTATGCTCTCTGAAGATGACAAGGTATTGGGTAATGCAAACCACAGAGTATTTTCCTCTCCTGCAAATACTTCATAACACGATCTCTATCATCAACAGTAACG
>DMAP01000245.1 GCA_003446975.1 Clostridiales bacterium
CAAGGATGAAATCATATTGGACAGGTATTTGGATATATTAATAGAAGAATTGGCAGCAAAGGCTGATATATTAGTATCCAACCAGCTAAGCGTCAAGAGCGTCTATGTCGGCGGAGGCACCCCGACAGTGCTGACGGCAAGGCAATTGGACAGGCTGTTTAAGGCCATTCGTCAGCATTACGATTTACCTCAGAATATGGAGTATACAGTGGAAGCTGGAAGGCCAGACACCATCAATGCATTGAAATTGCAAACACTGAAGGATAATGGCATCGATCGGATCAGCATCAATCCACAATCAATGAACGATGAAACATTGAAGGGAATCGGTCGGGAGCATTCGGCCAAAGATATTGTGAGAGCATTCAAGGAAGCCAGGTCAGCTGGATTCAGGACCATCAACATGGACCTGATCAATGGTTTGCCGGGAGAAGACATCGATTCAGCAATGGATAACCTGGCGTATATTAGAGAGCTAAAGCCTGAAAATGTGACCATACACAACTTATCCATCAAGCGTGGCTCAGATTACTTCAAAGAAAATTATGTTAACCTAATAGATGCAAATAGTACTGACGAGTCCAATGAGTTTTACCGGTTTTCACTGGAGGAGATGGGCATGCGACCCTATTACCTTTATCGTCAAAAGAACATCACAAGCAACGGGGATAACTGCGGTTACGCCTATCCAGGCCATGAATGCCTTTACAATATGAATATCATAGAGGAGATACAGACGATCATCGGCTTTGGTGCGGGATCTGTCACAAAGATAGTCGACCTGGAAAATGACCGAATCCATAGGATTCCAAACAATAGAGATATTCAAGCCTACAAGGGAAAAATCAACGAAAATTACCTGATTACAAAACAAACCATAGAGCATATAGGAGGCAGACATGGATACGCTAGGGAACACCAGAAGAACCAACAAATGCGGCACGCTGAGAAAAGAGAACATCAATGGAAAAGTGACAGTAATGGGATGGGTGCAAAAGAAAAGAAACCTGGGTAGTCTGGTTTTTATAGACCTCAGGGATATTTCAGGACTCGTGCAGGTTGTATTTGACGAAGAATTGAATAAAAGCGCTTTTGACAAGGCTTCCGATGTGAAAAGCGAGTACGTGATTACCATCACCGGGAAGGTCAGGGAAAGAGAATCAAAAAACGAGTCAATGCCAACAGGTGATATAGAGATTTATGGCGAAGAGATCAAAATACTAAGCCAGGCAGAAACACCGCCAATCTATGTAAAGGATAACGACGATGCCTCTGAAGTGATGCGCCTGAAAAACAGATTTCTCGATTTGAGAAAGCCCTTCATGCAAAACAACCTGATTGTCAGAGCTAAGACCGCCAAGGTTATCAGGGATTTTATGAATGAAAATGAGTTTTTGGAGATAGAGACCCCTGTATTGAACAAACCCACACCGGAAGGAGCCAGGGACTATTTGGTTCCCAGCAGGGTCAACAAGGGCAGTTTTTACGCCCTTCCACAGTCACCACAAATTTTCAAGCAGCTCTTGATGGTGTCAGGCTATGACCGCTATTATCAGATTGTCAAATGCTTCAGGGACGAGGATCTGAGAGCCAACAGGCAACCCGAGTTCACCCAGCTTGACATAGAAATGTCATTTGTTGATTCGGAGGATATCATAGCCATCAACGAAAGGCTTATTAAAAGGATTTTTAAAGAGATCAAGAATATTGATATAGAGACCCCCATAAAAAGAATGGACTACGACGAGGCCATGAACCGATACGGATCCGATAAGCCTGATCTCAGATTCGGCTATGAGTTCATCGATCTGACTGCTATTTTTGTCCATTCAGAGTTCAATGCCTTCAAGTCTAACACTGAAAAGGGAAGGAGCGTCAAGGGCATACTGGTCCAGGGCAAATCCGAAGCCTTTTCCAAAAAAGGCATTTCGAAGCTCGAAAGCTTTGTCAAATCCTATGATGCCAAAGGATTGGCATGGATCAAGCTGGAGGGAGAAGAATTGAACGCTCCTATAGCCAAGTTCCTCAGTGAAGAGGAAAAATCCCAACTAATCAGCAAGCTGGACATGAAAGACGGCGATATGCTGTTTATTGTTGCGGACACAACCAATGTGGTCAACAACGCACTAGGCGCATTAAGGAAAAAGATAGCAGATGATCTGAATGAGATTGATGAGAACCGATATGAGTTGGTCTGGATAACAGACTTCCCTTTGTTTGAATATGATGAGGAAGCGAAACGCTATGTTGCCAAGCATCATCCCTTCACCGCACCCGTGGACGAGGACATCGACAAGCTTGAATCAGACCCGGATGGCGTAAGGGCAAAGGCCTACGACATTGTTATCAATGGAGATGAAATCGGTGGCGGGAGCATCAGGATCACTGACAGAGGACTCCAACAAAGAATGTTCAAGGCATTGGGACTTTCTGAAGATGAAGCTGAATCCAAATTCGGATTTTTGTTGAATTCCTTCAAATATGGCGTTCCACCCCATGGTGGCATTGCCTATGGATTGGACAGGCTCATCATGACCCTGACAGGCAGCACCAATATCAGAGATGTCATCGCATTTCCAAAAACACAGAGTGCTTCTTGTCTCCTTTCAGGAGCGCCGACAACTGTTGATGAAAACCAGTTGAAAGAGCTTGGAATCAAGCTGGATCTAAAGGTAGACTGATGAATCCCTGGGACAGACTGGAACTGATCTATGGCGAGGCTTCCATTGATAAACTGAAGAACAGCAGGGTTATGATTGCCGGATTGGGCGGCGTTGGCAGTTACAGCGCAGAGGCCATTGCCAGATGCTTTGTCGGCAGCATGACACTGGTGGATTTTGACACCTATGACCTGACCAATCTCAACCGACAGCTACATTCCAATCATGATGTCATTGGCCAACACAAGGTGGATATTATTGGAAATGAAATCATAAGAATCAATCCTCAATTGTGCCTAACCAAGCACACTGTAAAAATAGATTCAGAAAACATTGATGATTTGTTCAGCAATGTTCGATATGATTATGTGATAGACGCAATCGATGACATCAATGCCAAGCTGTTGCTGGCCGATTACTGCAATAAGCGGGGCATTTCCATCATCAGCTGCATGGGCACAGGCAATCGAAGGAATCCCCAGTCATTTGCCATAACGGACATCTCTAAGACCTTCAATTGCCCGATGGCAAAAAAAATGAGAAGGGAATTGAAAAGGATCGGCATCGAGAAGCTTCAAGTTGTTTTTTCAAAGGAGCTGCCGTCAAAAAACGAAAGCACGAACACAATAGGTAGCAACTCCTTTGTACCGGCTTCTGCAGGTTTGCTTCTTGCGTCACATGTGATAAACTGTATTGTTGAAAGGTAGTGAAAATAATGATAAAAATCGCGCAAGTGATTACAATAGAAAATGACCTGGCCTATGTAAAAGTTGCCCGAGCCTCAGCCTGTGGAGAAAATTGCGCATCCTGCGGCAGCAGCTGTACTGACAAGGGGCATATTTTGAAAGTAAAGAATGAAGGGTATCACCCGGGGCAATTGCTCACATTGACCACCAAAGACAAAAACCTGCTGGCTTATTCTTCAATCGCTTATGGTATCCCTTTATCGGTCATGATTGCCACAACCCTTTTAAGCTATAGATATATCAATTTTGGAAACAAGGATATTGTGTCTGCCGTCACTGGATTGCTGTCTCTTGTACTGTCCTTCTATATTCTGAGACAATTGGACAGATTTGTATTCAAGGACTCTGACATCATCGAATCCGTTGTTCCATACAGAGGTGAATGATATGGATACAGACAGAGCTTTGCTTAATCGCATGAAGCGTATTGAAGGACAGGTAAAGGGCATTGAGAAGATGATCGAGAAAGGTGAATATTGCGGCGACATTCTGACGCAGATATCCGCAGTCCGTTCCGCCCTCAACAAAGTAGGCGGCATTATCATCGAAAACTACGCCAAAAACTGCATCATTGAAAAACTGAATAATATTGACTCCGAGGACGCATTGGATGAGTTGTTGGAGATCATACTAAAATACAATAAATAAGGAGAGTTGACATGTTTGAAAACCTGAAGAATGCCGATGTAGAAATCTACGACGCCATACAGCGTGAAATCGGAAGGCAGCACAGAAATCTGGAGCTTATCGCTTCTGAAAATGTCGTTTCCATAGCGGTTTTGGAAGCCATGGGTAGCCAATTGACCAATAAATATGCAGAGGGATATCCGGCGAAACGGTACTATGGTGGCTGCGAATTTGTGGACCAGGCGGAAAACCTGGCAATCCAAAGACTGAAAAAGCTTTTTAACGCTGAGCACGCCAATGTCCAGCCACATTCTGGAGCAAATGCAAATCTCGGCGTCTATTTTGCCGTGCTGGAACCAGGTGACAAGATTATGGGAATGAAGCTGACTGAAGGTGGACATCTGACACACGGCAGTCCTGTCAACATATCCGGTAAATACTTTGAAATTGTCCCTTATGGGGTCGATCCTGAAACAGAAGTCCTTGACTACGAAGAAGTCAGGAAGATAGCATTGAAAGAAAAGCCCAAAATGATTGTAGCCGGAGCCAGTGCATATGCCAGGACAATAGATTTTTCTAAATTCAGGGAAATTGCCGACGAGGTGGGTGCTTATCTGATGGTGGATATGGCCCATATTGCCGGACTTGTTGCCGC
>DMAP01000075.1 GCA_003446975.1 Clostridiales bacterium
CAATTCTCGCTCTCTGGTGTTATCATCCAAAATTGTAGCGGAGACCTGATAATAGATTTTCTCATTGGTGTTGGACGCAACGAAATCAACTTCCAATGTGCCGACTTTACCAATGGTGACTTCGTAGCCACGCCGTAATAGTTCCAGATAAATAATATTCTCCAGAACGTGGCCATAGTCAGTATCTCTCAAACCTGTCAGTTGATTACGGATACCCATGTCTACAATATAGTACTTTTCGAGGGTTTTAAGAAACATCTTGCCTTTCAGATCATACCGGTTTGCTTTGTAGATGATAAATGCATTTTCAAGCATTTTAAGATAATTATCGATCGTGTCACTTGTCGTTTTTCTGCCGTTACTAGTTAAATAATCGCTGATTTTCTTTGATGAGACGATACTGCCGATATTGGAAGCTATATATTTCAGAATGCTTTCGAGAAGTGCTGCATCTCTAACGGCGTTTCTTTCAATTACATCTTTTATCAAAACTGTATTGTATATGCCTTCAAGGAAAGAACCAATCAAATCTGGAGTATCCAATAGTTCAACTACAGTGGGAAGTCCTCCAAACCTAAGGTACTGATTAAATTTTTCGTGAATATCAGTTGTTTCGTCCGGTTCAATGAAATCTAAATACTCTCTGAACGATAACGGCTGCATCTTAATTTCAACATACCTGCCCGATAATAAAGTGGAGAGTTCTGAAGATAACAGATATGCATTGGATCCTGTTATATAGATATCGACATTGGCATCTACGAGAAATGAATTAATCGCTTTTTCCCATGATGCTACCTGTTGGACTTCATCAAGAAGTACATAGTGTTTTTTGCTTTTGCTAGTAAGTCGATCTTCTATATATGCGTGGAGTTCCTTGTAATTCGTGATTTCATCGAATTCAAAGGATTCAAAGTTCATGCGGATGATGTGGTCCTTTTCAACTCCACTTTCAACTAAATGATTCTCGAATAAAGAAAGCAGGGTTGATTTACCACAGCGTCTCAAACCTGTAATTACTTTTATTAATGGCTTATCCCTGAACTGGACTAGTTTATTCAGATAAAGATCTCGATTTTTCACAACAACACCTCTTTATCAGAGTATAACCGAATAACTATAAAATATCAATAGATATTCGAGTATAAACGAAAAAAATAATAACTAGAAAACAAAAGGGACGGTTCTTTTTGTTTTTTGCATATATGATTCAAAGAAAATTCTTCATACGATGTATGATGGAAGACGATTACCCCGTTGGCCCCGCAAGACACCCCGCAAGACGACACGGAGAAGGATACCAGAATCGCAACAATCCATTATGCAGTGATAACGAAAAAATCGATTCAAAATGCAACGATAAATGAAACCTTCCTTAAACAATACATTTCTATGGAGTTTTTCTATGATAGTTGATAGAATTAAGACAACTGAATTGAAAAAACAAACAGACCGTTTGGCTCAGTTATTAAACAAGATAAGATTCCGTTAAAAGGAAGGACGCATGATAAAGGAATTTTTAATCAAAAACGCCCGTTTCATACCCGATAAGTTGTATCTGAGGCTGACATATTTTCTTTGTTTCCATAAACCTTTGAGCTTCAAGAACCCGAAAACGCTGAATGAAAAAATCCAGTGGCTTAAAATCAACGATCGAAGAACCGAATACACGAAGCTTGTCGATAAGTATGAAGTGCGTAAGATTATTGCCGATAAGATTGGTGACGAGCATCTGATACCACTGCTGGGTGTGTGGGACTCTGCTGATGAGATTGATTACGAAAGCCTACCCGATCAGTTTGTCCTCAAGTGCAATCATGATTCAAAAAGCATCATCATTTGCAGGGATAAGAAGGACTTTGACTTTGAAAAGGCAAAAAAACAGCTAAACCGCAAACTGAAAACAAATCTATTCTGGTTTGGCCGGGAGTGGCCTTACAAAGATGTCAAGCCTCGGATCGTTGCAGAGAAGTATATGGTGGATGAATCCGGTGTGGAACTGAAGGACTATAAAGTCATGTGCTTTAATGGAAAGCCTGATAATGTGATGGTCTGTTACAATAGAAGCAATGGAAGCACTATATTCAAGTTTTTCGACCTATCCTGGAAGTGGCTGCCCTATGTCAGAAGTGATCGATATGCAGATGAAAACGACTTGCCAAAAAGACCCAAGGGCTTGGATAAAATGATAGATATTGCGGGACTTCTATCCCGAGATTTCTATTTTGCCAGAGTTGATCTGTATGACGTGAATGGACATGTCTATTTTGGAGAAATAACGCTGCATCCGGCCAGTGGGTTTGACTACCTGATCATCGAGACTGCCGATCACTTATTGGGTAGAAAACTGATATTGCCGGTAGATTAAATATTCCATTATGGAGGTCATAGTGATTAAATCGAATATAAGAAAATTGACTAAGAGAGAAATCAATAAAGCCCTATTCTCAAACTTCAATCGCGAGCAGAGAGTAACCAGATGCTGGAGAAAAGCAGAAGGCGAGTGGGTACTCAAGGATATTGCCTTTACTGAAAACTGGCGTGACGATCAGTACGAGGAACTAGTTAGGTATCTTGTCAACACAGTTGATACCGGGGGTACTGTATGGGGTGTGTTCAAGAGTGAGCGGCTGATAGGGTTCGCTTCATTGGAAAACAAATTTTTCGGAAGTCAAAGCCAGTATTTACAACTGTCCAGCATCCACGTTTCCAAAGAATCAAGAGGGGAAGGCATCGGAAGGCAATTATTTTTTGAAGCTTATAAAAGAGCAGCAGAAATGGGAGCTGGGAAATTATACATATCCGCGCATTCATCAGAAGAGACGATGGCTTTTTATCATCGGCTGGGATGCGTGGAAGCCAAGGAGTATAATGAAACTTTGGTTGCTCAGGAGCCCTATGACTGCCAGCTGGAGTATGTGCTTGATCAACAATAATGAGTTGAATAGTTGGAAAGGCGGTATATGAGTATGAAAAGAATTCTAATAACAGGAGCAGCGGGCTTTATTGGCGCCAAGCTCGCAAAAGCTCTGGTTGAGGATCATGAAGTCATAGGATTTGACAACCTCAATGATTATTACGATGTCAGGCTAAAGGAATCAAGGCTGGCGACATTAAAGGAATCACCTAGCTTTACCTTTATAAAAGGTGACTTAAGGGATCAAAAAGCATTGGAAGAACTGTTTTTAAAGTATAAGCCGCATACCGTGATAAATTTGGCGGCTCAGGCTGGAGTGAGACATTCAATCGACAATCCACAAGCCTATATTGATTCCAATATTGTGGGTTTCTTCAATGTGCTGGAAGCCTGCAGAAATCATCTTGTAGAGCATTTGGTGTTTGCTTCTTCCTCATCCATATATGGTGCCAATAAGAAGGTGCCCTACGCTACCGATGATAAGACAGATCATCCCGTTTCCCTGTATGCAGCCACCAAGAAATCCAATGAGCTGATGGCCTATGCCTACGCCAAGCTGTATGATATTCCGGTAACAGGACTTCGATTCTTTACAGTCTATGGACCGGCTGGAAGACCTGACATGGCTTACTTCAAATTCACCAATCAGTTGGTTGAAGGTGAAAAAATACAGATCTACAACTATGGCGACATGTATAGGGACTTTACCTATATCGATGATATTGTAGAGGGTGTTGTGAGGGTGGTGAAGAAAGCACCTCAAGCCAATGAAGAAGGAGTAAAGTATAAGCTATATAATATTGGCAGCAACCATCCGATCAGCTTGATGGACTTCGTCAATACATTGGAGCAAAAGTTGATTAAACACGGTGTGATTGACAAAGTAGCAGAAAAGGAATTGCTTCCGATGCAGCCCGGGGATGTCTATCAGACCTATGCTGATATTTCCGATTTGGAGAGAGATTTTGGATTCAAGCCCAGGACTAGCCTTGATGAAGGGTTGGAAGCCTTCGTCAAATGGTATAAGGAGCAGGTTGATTCCTAGACAAAAAACAAAAGGGACGGTTCCTTTTGTTTTTTGAGACACAGCATATGAAGATAGTAAATTATTGGAATTATGAATACTGATGCAAGATTAGGGTATACTTTTAAATGTACCTTTTTTGATTGGATAAATGAATATTATTTTCCTGCATTGTTGTAAAAAGAATCACTGTTTGTTATAATCAAAAGGAAGATTTTTTGAACCATTAAACCAATATTACGATCAAGGGGAGTAAAAGGATGAAGAAAAAAAGAATATTGGCCTTAATCATTGCTTTAACCATGATTATCTCATCATGGACAATGGGGTATTCAGTGAGCCATGTCTTTAGCGACATGCCTGAGGACTGGTCCACAAAAGCCCTGCAAAATGCTGTAGACAACGGGTTGCTGAATGGCTCGGATGGCAAGATTATGCCGACAGACAACCTGACTAGGGCACAGATGGCCGCAGTGATCAATCGCGCATTTGGTGCCCAGTCCAAAGCTGATATTCAAGGTTTTACCGACGTGCCAACAGGTGCCTGGTATTACGATGAAATGGCTAAAGCTGTCCAGATGAAGACCTTCCAAGGTTCTGGAAACAAGCTGGATCCGACAAGCGCCATTACCAGAGAGCAGGCGTTTATTGTCATGGCAAGAGCCCTCAAGCTCGAGAAAACCGATGAGGAACCGTCTGGTTTTTCTGATTTAGGGGATATATCATCCTGGGCAAGACAAGAAGTGTTCAGTATGATAGAAGCCGGATATATCAAAGGATCCAATGGGAAAATATATCCGAAAGCGACGATTACCAGAGCCGAGTTCGCTCAGCTGATGGATAATCTGATCAAGCAGTATATCACCGAAGCTGGTGAGTACACGGAAGTACTGGAAGGAAACATCATGATCAACGTGCCGGATGTGGTCCTTAAGGGCGTCAAGGTCACCGGCGATTTGATTATCGGTGACGGTGTTGGCGATGGGGACGTGACTCTGGACAGCGTTGAAGTCACTGGCAGACTCTTGGTGAGAGGTGGCGGAGAAGACACAATCATCATCAAAGGGGATTCCAATATCCAGAAAATCGTCATTGCAAGAGTGGATGGCGTTGTGAGAGTCTATAACCAAACCGGACAGGAAATCGGTGAAGTGATAGTTGATGGCAGTGATGATGTTGTACTTGTAGGTTTTTTTGGTCACGTAGAGTTATTGGCAGACAATGTGGACGTTTATGCTTTGCTGGCAACCTTATCCGGTTCTAATATTTTAGGAGAAAACAGCCAAATCATTTTGCCTGAAGTAGATGATAGAGTTTCAATTAGATCCGTATCAATAGTGGGCGATACCGATCTACCTTTTTCTACCATTTCAGCGATTGTGTCTCCAAGCGATGCCACCGTCCAGTACAAATGGCTTATATCAGACACATTGAATGGCGAATATGTTATCTTGGAGGGTGAAACATCCGCAACCTTGGAGATCATTCCTGATGACATCGGGAAGTTTATAAAGGTTGAAGCAAGAGGAACAGGAGATTACAGAAGAATCAGAACCAGCGATCCTGTCGTTATAGGATTCGGTGGCTTTGACTTGGCTAAGGATGCTTATGAAATAGCAAACTGGTATCATCTGGACAATGTTAGACATATTTTGGATGGCAATTTCATCATGACCGCCAATCTGGGTGCGCCTGAAGATTTGGGACCAACCGGCGCGCCAAGTGTTTTTTACGAGACAAAAGGATACGATGAGGTTGTTGGAAACATGGGATTTGAACCGATAGGCCAGGTGACGATGGGATCGCGTTCTGTCACAGCTTTTTCTGAAGAAGAAGAAGATTTCTTGAGCCAATTGTTCACTGGCACCTTTGATGGTGGCAATTACGCCATCAAAGACTTGTATATCGACCGACAGATGGAATATAGAACATCCCAAGTGATGC
>DMAP01000322.1 GCA_003446975.1 Clostridiales bacterium
GATGCTGACACAGTAAGTCTCTATATTGTTACGTCCCATACATCAGGGTCACTGTACCAATGCATAAGGGTGATCTCTGAAAATAATATCAACATGCTTAAAATCGAGTCAAGACCGATACACGAAAAACCATTTAGTTATGGCTTCTATATTGATTTTGAAGGTAATACTATATCAGACAACACCCTCAAAGTTTTGAGCGAATTGAAAAATCATTGTGAATATATAAGAATAATAGGAAATTATAAGAAAAAGCTGGCTATTTATTGATTCTGGCTTCAATCTTTTTATGTTGTCCATCTTTGGATCCTACTGTATAATTGATATTATATCTTGACCGAGTACGACTTAAATATAAGACTAGAGGTAACGCATGAATGTAAACTTGATTGTGACAGCAGTCACACCAGGCATGACACTTGCAATAATTATTTATTTGATAGACAGGTATGACAGAGAGCCTGTTGGGCTTTTGCTTAAAACCTTTTTTGGAGGAGCAATTATAGTAGTTCCGACTATTTTTCTTGAATCATTTCTTATAGGATTCAATTTTTTTGGCGGCCTACTTGGGATTGCGTATACATCGTTTATAGTTGCTGGTTTTTCAGAGGAATTTTTCAAGAGGATGGTGGTAATGAGAGTCGCCTATCATCATGCTGCTTTTGACGAAAAACTGGATGGAATCATCTATTGCGTAATAGCTTCCTTAGGTTTTGCAACCATTGAAAATATTATGTATGTAGTATTCAGATTTCCAGATGTGGAGACCGTTGGACTGTATAGGGCCATCCTATCTGTCCCTGCCCATATGTTGTTTGGTATCACAATGGGTTATTATCTGTCTCTTGCTAAGTTCTGCAACAACCCAGCAAAAAAAAGAGAATTTTATTCTAAATCACTATTTGTACCCATGATTTTACACGGCACTTTCAACTTCATATTGCTATCTGGTGACTCCTACCTGATGATTATCTTTGTGCCGTATATATACTATTTATGGCGAGAGAATATCAAAAAACTGAATCAATATTATCAGGAGTCAAAGAGAATAAATACATTAGGTGATAATGGAGGCCAGGATGGATCTGAATGCGAATGAACGTATAGAAGATCTTCAACTAAAAAATCTGAGGATAATTCAAAACTCAGAGTGGTTCTGTTTTGGCATCGATGCGGTATTGCTGTCTGATTTTGCTGAAATGAAAAGAAACAGCACTGTGGTTGATTTGGGAACAGGCACGGGAATTATACCTTTGTTGTTATGGGGAAAAAAAGAACCGAAAAAAATAATCGGCATAGAAATACAGAAGGAAGTGGCGGACATGGCTGAAAGATCAGTCCGTCTAAACAACCTTGAGAATAGCATTGAAATTTTAAATATTGATATGAACAATGCAAATCAAGTTATTTTGTCTAACAGTATTGATGTGGTAGTAGTTAATCCGCCATACGTTGAGAACAATGGTGGCATTATCAATCCTGAGAGCAAAAAAGCGATCTCAAGACATGAAATAAGTTGCAGTCTTGAAGATGTTGTTAGGGTCGCATCAAAACTACTAAGACATGGTGGGTCTTTTTTTATGGTTCATAGACCGCATCGATTGGTGGATATTTTTTATCAGATGAGGATATTCAAAGTAGAACCAAAAAAAATCAGGTTTATCCATCCAAGAGCAGGACAACAACCGAATATGGTATTGATTAAAGGTGTCAAGGCAGGCAATTCGGAGCTTAAAATTCTTGAGCCATTGTATGTATATGGAGAAGAGGGACAGTATACCGAAGAAATTCTAAAAATATATGGAATGGGGAAGCAATGATGGAAGGCAAACTATATATATGCGCCACTCCAATTGGAAACCTGGAGGATATTACTCTGAGGGCGTTAAAGATCCTAAAAGAAGTTGATTTTATTGCGGCGGAGGATACAAGACATACGATTAAGCTTTTAAACCATTACGACATCAAGAATAATTTAATCAGCTATCATGGGCATAACGAGAAAAGACGCAGCAGTCAGATTATCGAAAAACTAATATCAGGAGAAAGTTGTGCACTGGTTTCAGATGCGGGGATGCCTGGAATATCTGATCCCGGAGCAGTTATCATAAAAGAGGCTATTCTAAACAATGTTGAGGTAGTTGTTTTGCCTGGTGCTACCGCTTTTGTTTCCGCTTTGGTGATGTCCGGATTTGAGACGGACAGATTTGTGTTTGAAGGATTTTTACCTCATAAAAGGGGTGATAAGATTAGTGCCTTGGAAAAGATTTACAACGAAAACAGAACAATTATTTTTTATGAGTCCCCACACAGGCTGATTGATACATTGAAAGCTATGATAGCTGTTTTCGGCAGCAGGCAATTATCTGTCAGTAGAGAGATCACCAAAAAATTTGAAGAGACGGTAAGAGGTGATCTTGGCGAAGTGTTAGATTATTTTGAGGGAAAAGAAATAAAGGGTGAGTTTGTTCTTGTTGTGAAGGGAAATGAGGCACCTATAAAAGAAGTATCAATAGATATTGACAAGTACCTTATAGAGTTGCTAGATGCGGGAATGACAAAAAAAGATGCTGTGAATTATCTGGTCAAGACTTACAGGCTTAATAAAAATGACGTTTATAAGAAATCATTGGAAATTTTGAATGCAGGAGATGGAAAATGGGAGAAATTATAAAGGGAAAACCAGCCGCTGATAAAATTTCAGACGAACTGAAGTTGAAAGTGGCGTCTTTAAAGAAATCAGGATTGAATCCAAAACTAGCCATTTTAAGAGTCGGGAATGATCCAAGCGACTTATCCTATGAAAAGGGAGCGGTGGCTAGAATGATAAAGTGTGGTATCGAGACTGAAATTTTTGAACTATCAGAAGACGTAACTGAGGAAAGCTTTTTATCACATCTTGAGTACATAAATGACAAGCCAGATATAAATGGTATTCTCGTTTTTAGACCTCTACCGAAACATCTAAATGAAAACCGCATTAAGGGAATGATTTCACCAAATAAGGATGTAGATGGATTTTCTCCCATTAATGTGGCAAAGGTCATGGATGGAGATAAGACAGGATTTGCACCGGCAACCCCTTCAGCAGTTATGGAGATTTTGAAGCATTATCAAATTGATTTGTCTGGCAAGCATTGTGTTGTTATAGGCAGATCAATGGTTGTTGGAAAGCCCATGTCAATGCTGTTGCTTGGTGAGAATGCAACAGTCACCATCTGTCATTCAAAAACAAAATTGTTAAAAAAAATCTGCCAAATGGCAGATGTGTTGATCGTGGCAGTTGGTAAATCAAGAATGGTGGATGAGTCATATGTAAAAGAAGGTGCTATAGTAATTGATGTGGGGATCAATATAGATGAAGCGGGAAAGTTAACAGGAGATGTTGATTTTGACAGCTGTCTCGATAAAGCATCTATGATCACACCGGTACCAGGAGGGGTCGGCGCTGTGACAACAACTGTCTTGGCGCAGCACGTTTTAAAGGCCTGTGAGGATAGTTTACTCAATCCAAGCCATTGATTTATATACGGCTTTTTTCCATAAGTTATATTTTTTACTCCTAACTTCATCAGATAGACTGGGGGTATAGACTTTTGACACTTCCCAGTTCTTTAATATTTCATCCTGTCCAGACCAGAAACCAACTGAAAGTCCTGCCAGATATGCTGCGCCTAAGGCTGTTGTTTCAGTTGTTGTGGGAAGCAATACCTCTTGATTCAGAATATCAGCTTGGAATTGCATCAAAAAGTCGCTTTTGGTAGCGCCTCCATCAACCTTGAGTTTATACATCGGTATTTTGGTGTCGTCCATCATGGCCTCCACAACTTCTTTTGCTTGATAAGCAATAGATTCCAAAGTGGCACGAACAACATGATTCTTGTTGGATCCTCTGCTTAATCCCAATATGGCTCCTCGTGCATACATATCCCAATAGGGGGCTCCCAAGCCTGAAAAAGCAGGAACAACGTAAACACCATTTGTATCAGAAACCTGAAGAGCTAAAATATCACAATCAGACTCGTCTTCAATCAAGTTCAGTCCATCCTTAAGCCACTCAATAGCCGCACCAGCAATAAAAATCGACCCCTCAAGGGCGTAGAATACTTTATTGTCAATACCCCAGGCTATCGTTGTCAATAATCCATTTTTTGAGCGATACCCTTTTTCACCTGTATTCATGAGGATGAAGCAACCCGTGCCATAGGTATTCTTTACATCGCCTTTGTTGAAACAGGTTTGACCGAACAAAGCGGCCTGTTGATCACCGGCAATTCCGGAAATTGGTATTTGAATACCTTTAAATAGACTTACATCAGTATACCCGAAAATGCTTGAAGATGCTTTTGCTTCTGGAAGCATCAACATTGGTATATCCAAAGCTTTGCATAATTTCTCATCCCATTTCAATTTGTTGATATTGAAAAGCATGGTTCTGGAAGCATTGCTGAAATCAGTCACGTGTGCATCTCTTCCGGTTAGATTCCATACAAGCCATGAATCTATGGTTCCAAATATCAGCTCACCGGATTCAGCTCTTTCATGGCCATTAGGAGTGTGATCCAGCAACCATTTGATTTTTGTACCTGAAAAATAAGCATCAATCACCAATCCTGTCGTTTCGTTGACATAATCCTCCAACCCTTTTTGCTTTAATGAATCACATATATCAGCTGTTCGTCTGCATTGCCAGACAATTGCATTGTAGACAGGAATACCGGTATTCTTATCCCAGACAACAGTTGTTTCTCTTTGATTGGTGATGCCAATGGAAGCAATCTCAAGGGGATTTATATTAGCTTTTGATAGTGCGTCAGTTATTGTGAATAACTGGGATTCTAATAATTCTATCGGATCGTGCTCCACCCACCCTGACTGAGGATAAATCTGTCTGAACTTTTGTTGAGATATGCTGACAATACGGCTTTTTTTATCAAATACGATTGACCTTGAGCTTGTCGTGCCCTGGTCTAAAGCTAAGATATATTTTTTTTCCATAGGACCTCCAGATCATTCGAGTTTCAATACAATTATATTATAACATAATTGTATTTATTTTTTTTGAATTAAATCATTGTGAAACAAAATAGAAAATAGAGAAATTGTTGATAAAAAGTATGTTTTATTGTAGAATCATTTGGTATCAATTGTTATGATGGATTAATCAGACTGGTTCTGATAAAATAGTAACTAGATAAATGCAAGGAGCAATAAATGATCAGATTATATCATGCGTTAAAGCACAGTATAAATGGAACGGTGTATAAAGATTACTTGATTAAGGATAATACATATTTTAAAATAGGTGGATCAGTAGATTTATTTGTTGAACCTGAAAATGAAGAAGAGCTTGCGAGCACACTTGCAATTATTGGAGACAGTATATCATTCTATATTATTGGGAATGGAACAAATCTTCTGTTCTCCGACAGAGGATATAGAGGAGCAGTTATTAAGATAGGAAATTATTTCAACGGCATCAAAATAGAAGAAAATAAAATCTCAGTAGGTGCAGGAACTCTTTTATCGCTGACTGCAAAGGCCGCAGCTGAAAATGAACTGAAAGGAATGGAGTTCGCCAGCGGTATCCCCGGCTATATTGGCGGTGCTGTTGCTATGAATGCCGGAGCATATGGCGGGGAGATGGTAAATATTGTCAAAACAGTCAGATGTATGGATTACAACGGAAATATTTTCAATTTTTCCAACGATGAAATGGAATTTGAATACCGTAACAGCAGAGTTTTCAAGAATAATCTAATTGTTCTATCTGCAGAGCTGGAACTGGAAAAAGGCAATAAAGATGAAATATATGACAGAATCAATTATCTTGCAGAACGAAGAAGGTCCAATCAACCTTTGGATAAACCGAGCGCAGGTAGTACATTCAAAAGACCAACCGAGGGTTTTGCCGCAAAATTGATTGAAGACTCTGGGTTAAAAGGCTTAAGATATAGAGGTGCTATGGTTTCTGACAAGCACTCAGGATTTGTTATCAATGACAATAACGCGAAGGCAGACGATGTCTTGTCATTGATGCGAATTGTCAGAGAAACAGTTTTTCAGAAGTTTGGTATTTTGCTCGAACCGGAAGTGAAAATAATAGGCGAAGAATTTTAGGAGTCATATGAGAATAAATAAAGATTATCATATACACTCAAAATATTCAAAAAATGGACATTGCAAAAGTGAAATTGAGTCAATCGTCCAAAAGGCTCTTAGTTTGGGATTGGATGAAATAGCAATTTCAGACCATGGCGTCAAGCATGTTTTATATGGAACCAATGAAAAAAATCTGATAAAAGCAAAAAACGAGATTATAGCTCTAAATAAGAAGTATGAGGGAATCAATATCAAATTGGGTATCGAAGCAAATCTGATCAGTTTTGATGGTTTGACCGATATAACAGATATTGTTGCTGAAAATTGTGAAGTGATTCAGATGGGAATACATTATGGCGTTATCTTCAGAGGCATCAGAGGCTTTTTTGAATTTTTTCTTTTGAATTTTCTTGGTAGATTTATATCTCCCATCAGACGATATATGATAAAAAGAAATACAGACGCTATGATCAAAGCTATGGAACGATACAATATAGATATCATTACCCACCCAGGCGACAAGATACCTGTTGATATAGAAAGACTATCAGAAAAAGCAGCAGAGACCAATACAATACTCGAAATAAACAACTCACATAAACATCTGACAAAAAAAGAAATCCTTATGGCATCAAAATATGCTGTGAGCTTCATAATAGGATCGGATTCCCATGAATATGATCAAATAGGGAAGTTCGAGGATGCTTTAAATCGAATTGTTGAAGCGGGATTGTCAATGGATAGGGTAGTTAATTTGGAGGTATAATATGAAATTTGTAATCATAACAGGTATGTCAGGAGCTGGAAAAAGCTTGGCTGTTAAAGCCTTTGAGGATATTGATTATTACTGCATGGACAATCTACCTCCTAGTTTATTGCCTGATTTTGCCAAACTTTGGAGAGATTCATCCAAAAAAAACAACGATGTGGCAATTGTTGTCGATATAAGAGGTGGCGTTTTTTTTAATGATCTATTTACCAGTCTCGACATTTTAAAAAGTGAAGGACTCATTTATGAGATATTGTTTTTGGATGCATCGGATGAAGTTCTTATCAAAAGATTCAAGGAACATAGAAGGCCACATCCTGCAGATCCTACCGGAAGAATGATAGATGCTATTGCATTGGAAAGGCAAATACTAAAAGAAGTGAAAGAAAAAGCGGATCATATCATTGATACGACCAGCTTGACCAATGCGATGCTCAAAGAAGAGATCAATGAAATTTTTTTAATGGGGCACGTTCAAAAAAAAATTACCATATCAATTGTCTCTTTCGGTTTCAAAGCTGGCATACCAATGGATTGCGACCTGGTATTTGATGTAAGATTCTTGCCTAACCCTCACTATATTGAAGAAATGAGAGATATGAATGGCAATGATAAGATAGTCCAAGACTATGTGATGAAGTTTGAACAAAGCAATATTTTTCTTCAGAAACTGGACGATATGCTGAAATTTCTTATGCCATATTACCAAAAAGAAGGAAAGACGCAACTAGTCATTGGAGTTGGATGCACTGGTGGAAAACATAGATCAGTAACAATTAGCAATCTTCTAGCAGAAATTATTGAAAAAGATGATTATCGGACAATTATAACCCACAGAGATATTTATAGATAACGGCGAGGTAGAATGAGAAAAAACATAAGAACTGCAAATAATCTAATCAGTGGTGATATAACTACCGCTTTGTTCAGGCTAGCCTTACCGGTTATGGGAACTTCTTTTATACAAATGGCATACAACATGGTTGACACGATTTGGATTGGAAGACTTGGAAGCAGTGAGGTTGCCGCTGTCGGGACAGCGGGCTTCTACATGTGGCTGGCTTTTGGATTCATAGTACTGGCAAAGATAGGAGCACAAGTCAATGTTGCCCAGAGCATTGGGAAAAACGATATGACATCAGCTTCCACCTATAGTGCCGCAGGAATTCAAAGTGCTATCATAATTGGTTTTCTCTACACCTTATTGGTTTATCTGTTTAGATATGAGCTGATAGGTTTTTTTAATATTGATGATTCTTTTGTTAATGAAATGGCAGTGAGATATCTTCAAGTTGTTGTCTTTGCTGTGTTTTTCGCTTTTATCAACGAAGTGTTTTCCGGTATCATCATCGGCAGTGGAAATAGCGAGTTTCCTTTTAAAGTAAACATGGTAGGCCTGACAACCAATATCATCCTTGACCCCATATTGATATTTGGCATAGGCATTGTCCCGGCGTTAGGCGCCAGGGGAGCAGCCATAGCAACCTTGGTTTCCCAAGTAACGGTGACACTAATATACATTATTTTTACAAGAAGAAGAAATTTT
>DMAP01000160.1 GCA_003446975.1 Clostridiales bacterium
CTATTATTCAAAAGTTTACGATGGCGCATTTAAGGAAATTCCAAACTTTATGAAGGATTTCGATAAAACTATTAGAAGCAAAGGGTTAGGCGGACAGTCATTTATGTCCTTTTATACCACTTGCCCAAAATGTGCCGAACACTATGGACACAATTATATTGTTCTTTTTGCTAAACTGGACAATACCTCATTGCAGTAACTGAGATTGGAGACAACATGTTTGAAGAGCAAATAAAGCCATTATTTTTACGATTGGTAGCGACGCAAAGTGATACAAACACACAAAGGGAAACGTATATTGAAGAGCAAATATTGATTTGGATCAAAGAACAACCCTATTTTAATGCACACAGCGATTTATGTGGCGCTTATCCTGTTTATGACGATCCTTACAACAGAAATGTCATTTGGTCTCTCGTTAAAGGACATGGCAACAAAACGGTCGTTTTAATGCATCATCATGACGCCATAGATATTGAAGAATATGGCAAACTTAAAAATGTCGCATTAAGGCCTGATGAGCTTGCAGAAGCACTACTAAATAGGAAAATACCAGATCAAGCAAAAACAGATTTACTCTCCGGTGAATGGACCTTTGGAAGAGGTGTTGCAGACATGAAATCAGGCGCGGCGATTCAACTCGTTTTAAGCGCCTATTTTTCGGAACTTGAAAATTTCGAAGGCAACATACTTCTATTAAGCGTTCCAGATGAGGAAACCTTGTCACGTGGCATGTTAACATCCATAAAACTGTTGAATGAACTGAGAGACAAGCACCAACTCGAGTATGTCCTAACCCTTAACAGCGAACCTTATTTCAACCGAACAAAAGGAAAAGCCATTTTTTATGAGGGTTCAGTTGGTAAAATCATGCCAGTCCTTTTTGTCAAAGGCGTTAAAAGCCATATTGGTGATCCATTTAATGGCTTTAGCCCCTCACTTGTTTTATCAGACCTACAAAAGAAAACAGAACTCAATATCGAGCTCTGTGATTTGATTGGGAATGAGGCAACGCCCCCACCTGTTTGGGTAAATTTGAAAGATAGGAAAAAGGCATATGATGCCTCTATTCCAGAGGCTGCTACCGGATATTTCAACTGGTTGACATTTACACGCTCGCCAAAGACGATAATCGACAAACTCGTATCTCTAGCCAATCGATCTTTAAGGGACACTTTGATTCATTTCGAGGATGCTTATGAAAATTACTGTACCTTAATAGGAGAAACACCAGAAAAAATCTCGCTTAAACCTAAAGTTTATACTTTTAAACAACTTTACGAAATGGCGGTCGATCAAAAGGGTCTTGTTTTTTTAGATGAATATTCCGCTTTTCAGGAAGACTTAAACAAACTGCTGATTTCCAACACCATCACTTTGCCCGAAGCGACCACTCGTTTGATTGATTATGTTCAGGATGCCATTGATCTAGAAGGACCAGCAATCATTATTGCTTTATCAGGGCCTTATTATCCACATGTAAACAACAAGTACACTGAAAATAAATTGCCTTTTTCTTTGGAACACTTTATCAACGAAATTGCTGAGGAAAAATATAATCTAACTTTTGAGTCTAAAGGATACTTTATGGGCATCTCTGATTTGTCTTATGCCACTTGGTCTGGTGACGACAATGACATCGCCATGATCAAGTCCAACAGCCCTGGATGGGATGTCATCTATAAAATACCTTTCAGAGCGCTTTCAGGACTAAATATGCCCGTGATAAACCTCGGCCCATGGGGGAAAGACTTACACAAAATTACAGAGAGGGTTTATACAAAAGATGTCTATGAGCGTATGCCATATCTCATGAAAGCGCTTATTGTCAAATGCCTACAAGATTAAACATGGAGGATCAATTATGGATAAAATAAAAATCGACAAACTGGATTATACACTATCAAGAGTGGCATTTGGTGGCGTGGTCGTTGCCGATGAAAGTCAATCAGATGCAAACAAGTATGTTGCAGAGGCGATTGATGCCGGAGTAAATTATTTTGATGTGGCACCCACCTATTCCAATGCTGAAGAACGCCTCGGACCCGCTTTGAAAACATGGCGCAAAGATGTATTTCTAGCCTGCAAAACGGAAGATCGTACGAGAAAAGGCTCTCAAGCTTTGTTGGAAAAATCTTTAAAAAACTTACAAACTGACTATTTTGATCTGTATCAGCTTCATGCCGTCTACAACTTACAAGATGTTGAACAAACTTTTGGACCAAACGGTTCATTTGAAACCTATTTAAAAGCGAAAGAGCAAGGATATATCAAGCATATCGGTTTTTCTGCGCATTCAACAGAAGCAGCACTGGCGCTAATGGAACACTATGATTTTGACAGCATCATGTTTCCGTTCAATTTTGTTTCGTTGATCAAGAACGATTATGGCAGTTTTGTACTGAAAAAAGCGCTAGAGAAAAAAATGGCGATTATCGGTATCAAATCTATGGCGCTAAGCGTAAAGCAGGAATCAGACACACTGCTGCACCCTAAAGCTTGGTATCATCCTATTGAAGATTTTGACCTTGCAAGCAAAGCCGTCAAATATACGTTTTCTCGTGGAATAGATGTTATTGTTCCACCAGGAGACATCGACCATTTTAGATGGGCTGTGGAAATTATGAAAAAAATAGACCAACCTCTAGACAAAGTTGATCTTGATACTTTAATTGGTTATGCAAAAAATACCGTCCCACTTTTTCCACTGAAAGCAAGATAATCCAGTTAGTGATCAGGGGGTCCGACCCCTTGATTAGTGATCAAGGGGTCGGACCCCCTGATCATTTTTCCCTGATCATTCTGATTTTTTTCCCATTTTTTTTGTAAACTGAATGATGACTGTCGGTGTAATGGCACCCGCCGTAATAATTAGCCATTTGTACATGTCTAGTGGCACTGTACCCATTACACGGTTAAGAATCGGGACATAGACCACTAATAATTGAAGCCCAAAGGAAATTAAGAGCGCTACGATCAAATAAGGATTCTTAAGTATTGATTTAGTAAACCCAAACGCGTTCTTGCTTCTGACATTGAAAATATGGAAAAGTTGGCCAAAGGCCATTGTTGAAAATGCCATTGTTCGAACCGATTCAATCGAATAACCCTTGTTCAGTCCATATAAGAACACTAATATGGCACCCAATCCAATAAGAGCACCATTCCACAGCACTTTCACCAAGAACGCTCTCGTTACGATTGCTTGTTCAGGATTTCTTGGCTTGCGCTTCATAATATCTGCTTCAGCCGGTTCCCATGCTAACGACATTGCCGGGAGGACGTCTACAACCAAGTTAAGCCATAAAATTTGAAGAGCCAATATCGGCATTGGCAAACCTAATATAATCGTAATAAAAACAGCTAAAATTTCAACGACATTACATGAGAATAAGAAGTACACAAATTTTTCAATATTATCAAATATAGCCCTGCCTTCTTTGACAGCATCCACGATCGTTGAAAAACGATCATCCGTTAAGATCATATCTGATGCTTCTTTTGCCACTTCGGTTCCTCTTATGCCCATGGCTATACCAATATCAGCGCCGTTTAAAGCAGGTGCATCATTGACGCCATCGCCTGTCATCGCCGTTACTTCCTTGTCTATGTTAAGTGCTTTGACGATTTGAAGCTTGTTTTCTGGTGAAACTCTTGCAAAAACCGATGTATGGCGTATTTTATCTGCCAGTTCATCGTCTGACATTTGATCCATTTCTCTACCTGTTATCACATCCTCAGAAAATGCAAGTTCAATCTGCCCTGCGATAATCGATGCCGTCTTAGGATGGTCTCCCGTAATCATGATTACTCGGATACCCGCTTCTTGAGCTTCTTTCACTGCCTGTTTAACATCTTCTCTTGGGGGATCAAAAATACCTGCAAAACCCAACAGTTTGATGCCACTGTCAATCGCCTTTCTCATCGCCGCCTCAGAACCGTCTCCAGAATAACTCACCACTTCGCCAATCGCCAGAACCCTCATTCCCTTTTCGGCAAGTGAATCATTGATTGCCATCATGGCACTGGTAACCTCTTCATCTTCATCAACCATCTCAATCAGTGTATCAGGTGCCCCTTTAACGAAAAGCCTCTTATCCTTACCCTCAAGTTCATACGCTGTTGCCATAAACTTTTCTTTAGAACTGAATGGAATCTCACCGATTCTCACAAATCCTTCTTCTTCAATTATTTGACGCTCAAGATTAACTTTTTTCCCAAGAACCACAAGTCCACCTTCAGTGGGATCGCCGA
>DMAP01000073.1 GCA_003446975.1 Clostridiales bacterium
GATGCATACTGGGTTGATATGGATGAAGACGACTATCTGATAGCTGTTTATGCAGAAGATAGATTTGGAGAAATATCAGGCCTTAGTGTCACAATACAATTCAACAATGGTGAAGAAATTACTGGTGAACATATTGCATCAAGTGGAAATGGTTGGGTTAAAGCTCTTGTAGAGTACGACGGATGGTATGAAGTAGACTATATGACAGCAGAAGATATTTGGGAACCTGTTACAAATATAAGTAACCCTCATGACAACTGGGTAAAAACAAACCCATATACGGTTAGCAGTCCACGTTGGATTTGGTCGGATGTATATAATAATCCGATGGAGACACCTGTTTGGTTTAGGTCAGAAGCACCAGAAAACCCAATAAACAGCGCAAGCTTAAATCTTACATCAATGTGTATCGTAGAAGAAAAAGCAGATACTCATACCAGATGGAGAATAACTAATGATAGTGGCGTAGATGTTGCTTACACATATGAAGTATACGGAACATCAATTACAGGTAGCGGAACAATAAGTGCTGCACACACAACAGCACAAAGATTTGACAATCCATATTATATTGAAGTAGAGGCACCACATCCTGCAACTCTTAAAATATACTGGGGAGATGATTCGGAGTATAGTAAGACAAAAGCAAGTAGTGGGGACATATGTGTACCAGAACCAATTGAAGGCACATTAGAGATTTACAAAAATGTGGACGGAGATCTTGCACTTGACACCGATGTCTTCACGTTTACTATAAATCCTGCTGTACAACCTGCTGAAGAGTTCAGTGCAATGGCAGTATTATATCCAGCTGTGACAGCCAGTGCTATAACTAACGGTTCAATCACATTACCTGCAGGAGATTATATTGTTGAGGAAACTGTTTTTGGTGAATACACCTCTTTGACCACACCACAATCTATTACAATCACAGCCGGTCAGACTACTTCAGTAACGTTTTATAATGAACTATTTAGTGATGACCCGACACCCGGCAGTATCCTAATTAACAAGACAGTAACAGGAAACCGATCTGATGAGGATGACGTATTCACTTATGACATTGAACCTTACTATTTCGAGAATGACAATGGCTTTGACTTCATGCCAAACGCAGTACAGATGCCAGAGTTTCCAATAGTGGTTACAGCTAGTGCCATAGAAGGTGGAGATGGATATGCTGGTAATCTAGAGCCAGGTTTTTATCTGGTAACAGAAAGAGATCCATCTCCATACAATTTGACAGCAAGAAGCAGCAATTCTGAATATGAGCTGTATGAAGATAGAGGTATCATCGTTTATGTCGATGAAGAGACTCAAACGGTTGTCAACTTTACAAACCGATACAATGTTTCAACACCATCAACAACCTACAGAATGTCAATCACTAAAACTGCAGATGCAGCTGAAGTCAACGTAGGTGATGTGATTACTTACACCATCACTGTAACCAATACAGGAGACGGAACCTTGACAAATGTGGCAGTGGTAGATGAGAGGGTAGGTCTTGACGAAGTCATAGCAACACTAGGTGTTGGCGCAAGCCGTACTTTCACAGCCACTTACCTGGCAACTGAAGTCGGATTGCTTGAGAACACAGCAACAGCAACTGACAATCAAGCTCCATATGTGGAGGCTAAAGTTTCTGTTATAATATCTGATATAGCAACTGAGATTATAGAAGAAGAACCAGTACCGGAAAGTGTCCCTGAAGTAGAAGAAGAAGTTGAAGTTGTGGTAATAGAAACTGAAGAACCACCTCTGGCAATTCCTGATACAGGAGCAGACGCATCTGTACTCTTATATGGAGCTGGCGCTATACTGTCACTTCTAGGAGTTATCAAGAAGAAAAGAAGCTAACTAGAATCTAACCGAAAGGGGGCAATAAATTTGTCCCCTTTTTTTCAAAAAACTATTAACAAATACTTTTATATGCTATAATGAATACAAGTACAATGACATTTTATGAGGGCAAAGATGGTATTATTCGTTTTTATTTTAGGATTGTTTATAGGATCGTTTCTGAATGTTTGCATATATCGCATTCCTGTCGGGAAATCAGTTGTTTTTCCACCATCCAGCTGTGGAAGCTGTGGTCACCAACTGAATTTCATCGATATGATACCATTTGTCGGTTATTTTATTTTCGGTGGCAAATGCAGGTATTGCAAAGCAAGCTACTCCATTCAGTATCCTATGATTGAACTGTTAAACGGCATTGTTTATGCTTTGCTGTTCTACAGATATGGTTTAACGCTTTATACGTTGCTCTATGGAATTATCAGCAGTCTGTTGATCGTGATTAGCATAATAGACTTGAAAACCCAGACAATTCCTGATGGTTTGAACCTGTTTGGTGTTATAGTTGTAGTTTTTTTGGGTATATATATGTTTAGAGGCAACTACTCAACCCATTTCTTTGGTTTTTTATTCGGTTTTGGATTATTTCTAGTAATAGCGATGATAACCAATGCCATGGGAGGTGGAGACATCAAACTCATGGGTGTTCTAGGTCTGCTTTTTGGATTGACTGGCATCATTTTTGTAACAGTGATAAGTTTCATCTATGGCGCAATTATTTCAATAATGCTCATTGCAACTAAAAAAGCTACAAGAAAGGACTATATTCCTTTCGGTCCTTTTATAGCACTGGCGGCACTGACATATATATTATATGGCAATGAGCTTTTATCTATATATTTTGATACTTTAATATGAAAGAAGGGGTATAATGGCTAAATTGATTTCGTTTGATATTGGAAGCAAGTATATTAAAATTGCAGAAGGGGTATCTGATAAATCTAATCTTAATGTTAAAAAAATGATTCAAGTAGTGACCCCGCTGAATGCAATTCAAGAGGGTTATATCAAGGATATGGGGAGTATCTGCAATATACTTAGACAGACGCTAACCACCAATGGTTTCAAAACAAAGAGTGCAATTTTTAATATTAACACTACTTCACTGATAACCAGGACAGTGGAGCTGCCAATTTTAAAAAGAAACGATGAAACAATCCAAATGATTCGTTATGAATTGGAACAATTTCTACCTGTTGTCCTAGATGAGTATAAGGTTGTCTTTAGAATAATTAAACAGTACCAGGTAGAGGGCATAAAAAAAGGAAGTTATTTGATCTATGCTGTACCGACAAAATTAATTGATGACTACAAAGCATTGGCAGAAAACATTGGACTCAATCTGTATGCAATAGACCTGTCCTTCAACTCTTTGGAAAAAGTTTTTACTGTTGGTCGATCTATCAATGGGATTAAAATTGAGAAGGATAAGGCGTACTATATACTGGAAATGGGACACAAGTCTTTGATTTTTAACGTCATGTGTAACAATATCAACCTTTTTACCAGATTAATCAACCTTGGCGGATCAGATATTGATGTGAGTATCGAGAATATGTTCGAAACTGACAAGGATGTAGCTGCTGAGATTAAACACAAAGTTTCTGGATATGAGCCATATCAAATGGCCACTTCTGAGGACTCTTCCGTCAATAATGTTATTCAGACTACTATTGGAGAATGGATAAGTGAAGTAAAAAGAATAACACAGTATTTCTCATCCAGAAACAAAGATATTGAAGTGGAAAAATTGTTTCTATACGGTGGATCCGCTAAAATCATCAACATTGAAAAGTACTTCGAAAGCAGTTTGAACATTGAGACATCAGTTATTAAGGATATTAGTGGCTTTTCATTCGACTATAAATTCCTTGAGAAAAAAGACATAGATGTTACTAATTATCTCGATTCCATAGCAGGCTTGCTGAAATCTAAGTCCGATATGAATCTTTTATCTGACATGATTAAGCATAGACAACAAAGATTGAAGAAAGTGTTCACCGGAACCCTGGCTTTGGGAATTACTGCATTAATGATTTTATTTTACTTCTTGAACTATTCATTAACCATGCTTAGTCTTAATAGCGAGATTGATTATTTTGATTCTATAATAAACAATAGTGTTTATCAAGAAAAATACAGATCCGTTCAGATACTCAAAGATAAAACCAACACACTTAACAGCTATAAGGATTTATTGACCAGCCTTAATGCTAATCTTAGCAAAACGGATATTGTCAAAACAGAACTGCTTAACTCACTTGCCTCCAGCATGCCGGTTGATACTAGTCTTGCAAGCTTATCCATCAACGGTCCAAATGTTGCTATTCAAGGCAAATCAGTACTAAGGGAATCTGTTGCTCAGCTAGTCAAGAATCTATCTGATTTGGAGAGTATTGCGAGTGTACATGCACCGACAATATCCCGAATCGAATCAGAAGATGGCTCTTCTTATGATTTTACGATTAACATAGTCCTTAAGGAGGTGCAATAGCATGAGAGTTAATAAACGCGAAAGAACCTTGTTGTTGGTTCTGGTTTTGGCAATACTGGCTTACTCTTTTTACAGCTTTGTCTACATCAGGAATATAGAAAATATTGCCATGAAAGAGGCTGAACTGATTCAGAAAAAAGAACAGGCGGATTTGCTGCTCAGATCTTTAGAAGACGAAAAGGACTATAACTTTGAGTTGCAGGCGCTAAATTTTGAAGTCTCAAATATGTCCAATAGTTTCTTTTCTGAAATTAATCAAGAAAATGTGATTGTATTTCTATCTAAGTATTTCAACCAATTCTCTATAGATGTGGAAAGTATCAGCTTTACTGATGTATCTATAAATGCTGTTGTTCATAATCCTAGTGTTGCGGTAGACACCAGCTATCCTTTGAAGGATCTTAGAGACCATTATTTAAGTCAGACACCAACTCCTCCCACTGCTACAGAAAGCTTAAACACGTCAGCCGTACAAGCTGAGAGCATTGCTGTCATGTTTGACTTTACGGCAGATTATTATGATATGCTAGATTTTATTGAGTTTATGCAAACCTATAGAATCAATTTTGTCATCCCAAACATCTCAATCAACTCGAATTCAATAGACACTACAGTTGATGGCAACACCCAGATGATATTCTATGCTATACCAAAAATACATGAAGACAAAAATCCTGATTGGATATGGACAGATTTAATTGCATATGGCAGTTCAAATCCATTCTATTTTGATAATGTTAATTTGGATCAATACTGGACAGTTAGATATGATTTATCAATGATTCTTAGTCCAATGGAGCTGGATATTCCTTCTGTCAATCTAGGACGATATGCAGATGATTTGTATCAGAGTTATGTATATGCAGATAGCAATATCCTAGAAAACGTAGAGATTTCCATAAAGGAAGAAGACGGGCAGTTTTTTATGAAGTATAGCACTAAGTTGGGAACATATCCAAGTAATTATAGTCAGTGGGTCCCATTTAAGCCCGCCAATGATTTTATTAGCATGGTAGTTCAATCCATGCCAAGACAGTCTTCTGAAGACCAAGGCGGAATAAATCTTACTGTAAATAACGATACTAACTTATTGTTCTATATCAATGTGTATGATGAAGATTTTTCCAGACCAAGATTGAATTTGGAAACCACGAATAACGTAATAGTACAGAAGAATTAAAAGCAGTTCTATTAAAAAACTAGTTAGCATAATAATGATAGAAAAAGAGGCTCTTTGTCAATTCTTGGGGTAGGGCCAGTAAAAGAATAAAACACTGAAGGTAGAATTCGAAAGAATTGTACCTTCCTTTTTACATGTTACTAAAAGAATTTGAACAGGTATGAATTACCATGTAAGCAATACTAATATGATTTGAAATACTGAACATATTAAGTTGGCCTGTATGAGACCCAGCCACAAGCAAAAGCACTTATCAAATATGAGTAAGCGTATATTCTAGTACACC
>DMAP01000066.1 GCA_003446975.1 Clostridiales bacterium
TTAAAATGATATAATTAATAAAATGAATCATATAAAAAAACAGGTATTTATAATCATTCAACATAAACACCTGTTTTTTCTTTAAGCTTTTTGTCTTTTTCTCATATTGTTTTTGTAATTCTGTCTAACAGAAAGAATGACCGACAACAATGCAATCACCAGGAAGAATAAGGAGATAGGTCTGGTGAAGAACAACATCGGATTGGGATCTGCGATAAGCGCTCTCCTCAGATTGACTTCAGCCATAGGTCCCAATATGACCCCCAATATGATAGGTGTCAGCGGATATTTGTATTTCACTAAGAAATAACCCATTATACCCATTGCCAGCAAGATATACAAATCGGTTATTCTATTATGCAACACGTATGACCCTATGATGCACAAAGCAAGCACAACGGGAACCAGCACATATTTAGGGATATTGACAATTTTAACGAACACTTTGGCCCCCAAAAACTGTATGATTATCATAAAGAAGCTTGCAATGATCAATGTGACAAATATACTTCCTATAATCTCCGGATTGTTTCTGATTAACAGTGGTCCAGGCGTTACGCCGTGAATCATCAAAGCTGACAAGATGACCGCACCCACCGCATCTCCAGGTATTCCCAAAGCCAATGTTGTAATAAGACCACCACCTGCCGTTGAATTGTTGCCGGATTCCGATGCAATGACACCATCAGAGATGCCTGTACCAAACTTCTCTGGGTACTTTGATCCTTTTTTCGCCTGATCATATGCCAGGATATTGGAAATACTTGCTCCTGCACCCGGTACAGCACCTATGAACGTTCCAATCAATGATGATCTAAGCAAATTCACCGGTTGCTTCAAAACAATCAATAATGATTCGAGAATATCCAGTTTGAACTTGCTGTCATATTGTTGTTCGCCTTTGCTCATTTCATCTTTTCTGAGTGTCTTGGACTCGATTTCAGTCAAAAGCCTTGACATGGCAAACATTCCTATAAGAACCGTTAAAAATGGCACACCAGCTTTCAGATAAAACAAACCGAATGTAAATCTTGATACGCCAGTCATTGGATCAATGCCTACTGTCGCTATCGCAAGACCAAGCAATCCAGCCAACAAACCTTTTTCTATGGTATCCCCTGTCAGACCCGCTATAATCGTTAAGGAAAAGAATATGAGGGAGAAATACTCCCATGGTCCGATTTTCATTGCAAACGCAGCTACTTGAGGTGCAATTGTCACCAAGGCAACAGTGCTAATCAACGTTCCAAAGAAGGACGCCCAGATACCAATGGATAATGCTTTGCCAGGGAATCCATTTTTAACCATGGGATATGCGTCAAAAGTGGTTGCCACGGAAGATGGCGTTCCCGGTATGCCCAACAAGGCTGCACTGATCAGTCCTCCAGACAGACCCCCAATGGATACCCCCATGATTGTGGCGACGCCTTGAGTAGGTTCCATCCCGAAAGTAAATGGTAGTGCAAGAACAACCGCCATTGTGATGGTAAATCCTGGAATTGCTCCAGCTATTACGCCACCCAAGACACCGATGAATACAGTCACCATGATGTCCAGATGCAGAATTTGATCGAAGCCTATGCTAAATAGTTCAAACATCTATAATCCTCCTATTCAAAGAATATTCCTGCTGGAAAAGTCACTGATAAATAATTGGTGAAGAAATAAAACGCACCAAAACTAATAAACAAAGTCATGATGATGATAACCGGAATATTCTTCTTCTTTCTGTCACTTAACAACCATTGAGATGCCAGTAAATAAACAGAGGTTGAAATGATAAATCCAATATACCTCATGGTAATAACATAAAAAAAGAATAATAGCACTGTGATGATGACAAATTTATATTCTTCATAAAAGCTTTTCAAATCGAACTTTGTTATAATATTTTTGTTGTTTAAAATGAATTTGACTATATATATCAAAGACAGAACAAACATGAAGACAGCGATCAACTTCGGAAACCCAGCTGCTCCCAAACTTCCTCTGTCGAAATTCGAAACAAATCCGTTAGAATTAAAAAACATGAAGACACTCAATATCAGAAATAAAGCAGCAATTATAATCTCACCCATAGTTTCCTCCTTTTTAAAAAGGATGAGTATGAAGATTCAACATACTCATCCTACATGTCTACTGAAGTTGTGATGCAATAGCAGCAGTGTTGGTGTCAAGTGTTGACATGTAATTTATATACTGGGTCTGATCGAGGTACAATGTATCAATTTGCATATTGGCTAAATCAGTAACAAACTCAGGATCTGCAGCAGTATCAGCCAATGCTTTTGCGAGAACTTCTACAATCTCGTCTGGTGTTTCCAATGGAACAACGATACCCCTTCTAACAGAGAAAACCAAATCATAACCAGTTTCAATTAAAGTAGGTAAGTCAGGAGTGGCAGGATTTCTCTCTTCTGTACATACTGCCAAGAGTTTCAAGTCTCCATTCTCCACAAATTGAACAACTGAAGCGTAATCTGTCACGGTTACATCTATGAAGCCACCCGCTAAAGCTTTAATTCTATCACCGGTACCCTCATAAGGGATCAAATTAAATTCTGTTCCTAATTGTTCGGCCATGCTGGCTCCCCATGCATGAGCGACACCCTTTAAAGTCATACCGAAATTAACCTTTCCAGGATTGGCTTGAGCATATGCGTAGAACTCTTCAATCGTATCATATGGCGCATCAGCATAAGCAGCCAGCCATTGAGGTGTATCCGTCATATTTGCTATAGGTATAAAAGAGTCGTAATTAAGTTCTGTTACACCGGCATGATGGGCAACAACCAATCCCTCGTGAATCAGTCCAATATAATACCCATCAGCAGGTTTTTCCGTCAACTCCATTAAGCCAATAGTACCACTCACGCCCGGAATATTAACTACTGTTACCGGCTGTCCAAGATACTTCTCTGCATGTTGAGCTACAATACGCATAGCAACATCACTTCCACCGCCTGGAGCCCAAGGAACGATAAACTGTATAGGCTTGGTTGGAAACGCCACTTCCTTATCCTTTGGTGCACATGACGTAAAAATCGACAATACAAGTGCCACCACTAAAACAACCAACAAAAATCTTTTCATGTTACTCCTCCATCCTAATATTTGCATAAACTAACGCCTGACTTGGCTAGTGTTTATGTTTTTAATATTAAGAAAATTGAGATAATTATGCATCCGTTAATCTTATAATTATTAAATTGTAAAATAAAATTAATAAATACGTACATTATGTTATCTTCAACTTTCTTTTTTAATATTCTAATACAACTCTATAGGTTTGTAAAGTTTTATATATATTAGTTTTTATTAAAATTTAGTAATACTTTAACTCGAATTCAAAATAGAATTTGAATTTTAAAAACCATTTTACAAAATAAGCAATATTCCTAATGCTGTATAATTGTGATAATTATTCATTAAAAAAATGCCAGAACTAGTTCGGGCATTTTTCTAGATTATCTATTTGACTTTTATTTCAAATCAATGCTACCTTCCTTGATTTTACGAGCCAGTTCCTTTACATTTTCTTCAATCTTGTCAATGATGATCTTGAACTCTCCATCGCTCTTCCCTGATGGATCGTCCAACCCCCAGTCCTCTTCGTACTGGCTAGGCAGGAACGGACAAATCACATTGCAACCCATCTTGATGACGATATCCACCTCCGGAATAGCCGGCAGAAGTTTCGGATGCTGAGTCTCTTCCATGTCGATTGAATAAATATCCTTGATCAACCTGACAGCGTCCTGATTGATCTGGGTTCTCTCTTCAGTGCCTGCAGAATAGCTGTCAAACACATCGCCTGCAAAATGCTTCCCTAACGCTTCCGCCATTTGACTCCTGCATGAGTTATGTACACATATAAATGCGACTTTAGGTTTTCTGTTCATAATAAATCCTCCCATTTGATTATTAAGCTGTTTTTTTATCCGGTTTGAACCAATGTGTCGTATTGTTGGCGATTTTCACCAACGTCAGCATGACTGGCACTTCAACTAAAACACCTACAATGGTTGCCAATGCAACTGGAGAGGTAGCACCGAACAGAGCGATGGCAACAGCTACCGCCAGTTCAAAGAAATTTGATGCGCCTATCATACCTGCCGGCGCTGCGACATCATGAGGCAATTTCCAGGCCTTTGCCCAAAAATACGCGATGAAAAATATCAAAAATGTCTGTATCGTCAAAGGGATTGCTATTAAAAAGATATGCAATGGATTTTCAAGTATTACCTTCCCTTGAAAGGAGAATATGATGACCAACGTCAGCAGCAATCCTCCAATTGTCACATTATTGAATTTCTTGATAAATGTATTGTTAAAATAATCGATTCCATGTTTTTCAATGACCGATTTACGAGTCAAAGCACCAGCAGTCAGTGGTATGACAACGAATAAAACCACAGATAGAATCAAAGTGTCCCAAGGTACTTCCACCCCACCAACTCCCAGCAAAAATGCGACAATAGGTGTGAACAGGACCAATATAATCAAGTCATTGGTAGCGACTTGCACCACAGTATAGGCTGCGTTTCCTTTAGTCAAGTGACTCCAGACAAAAACCATGGCCGTACACGGCGCAGCACCCAACAAGACGGCGCCAGCCAAATACCACCTGGCCAAATCAGCCGGTATGATCGATTTGAACACCACATAAAAGAAAAATGAAGCTATTCCAAACATAGTAAATGGTTTAATCAACCAATTTACAATCCATGTGACATATAGTCCTTTAGGATTTCTTTTGATATCTCTAACACTCTGAAAGTCAACTTTCATCATCATTGGATAGATCATGATCCAAATTAGGATTGCGATTGGTACAGACACATTGGCATATTCAAACCGCCCGAGAAAACTTGGTATTCCAGGGAGATATCTGCCTATAAGTATCCCCACCACCATGCACAAGGCTACCCATATCGTTAAGTACTTCTCAAAAAAACTTATTCCTTGAAGTTGTTCTTTTTTCAAAATCAGTTCCTCCTAAAAAAATATGTGGAATTATATTGCATGACTTATATAATCAATGACCATTTGCTTGTCATTGGTTATGTTTTGACAATTATAAGGGCTGTTTTTATAAATGACACATCGGTTTAAGTCATAGTCGTAGATTTCTCCTACCTTATACATATGCTTTAGATAAGCTACCAGGTGCTGATGATCTCTTAAAAATCTATCACTTATCTTATAATGAATCCACTGAGCATCCTTTGAGGCATTTATAATTCCAGATTGCCTAAGCTTTGCCAGATGCCTGGATACATTGGACTGATTTAGGTCGAGGACTAATTCCAGTTCACATACACACAGTTCATAGTGCATCAGAATATTAAGTATTCGCAATCTGTTTTCATCACCTAAAGCCTTAAAAACTTCCACCAACCATATCACCTCTCAAATTATATATGCGTATATTCGATTATACTCATATACTATCACATAGTAATTACCAGTTCAACACTTTTTTGCGTCACAACAACAAATAACTGAACGCGTTGAACAAATATCCTATGATTAAAATCCCAAGTGCTACAACTCCAACAAAGACGATTAAGAGTCTATTCTTAACAACCTTTTTCAGCATAATGATTGAAGGCAATGACAACGCTGTAACAGCCATCATAAACGATAATGCGGTTCCGATTCCAACCCCTTTTAGAACCAAAGCTTCGGCTATGGGAAGCGTGCCAAAGATGTCAGCATACATTGGTATTCCTACCATAGTGGCAAGCAATACAGAATACCATTTATCCTGTCCAAGAATTGCAGTTATTACGCTTTCCGGTATCCAGTTGTGGATAGCGGCACCTATACCGACACCAATCAGTATATACAGCCAAACTCTTTCAGCTATTTCTTTCACCTGATCCACTGCAAATGTCACTCTCTCTTTTTTAGTCAATGCTTCCTGCTCTGTTTCAACCATTTTGTTGTTAAAGACGAATGGCTCCACGTAGCTCTCCATCTTTGATTTGCTGATAACAGTACCACCGATAACAGCAAGAATCAATCCAACAACCACATAAGCAAAGGCTATTTTCCAGTTGAATATACTGGCCAGTAATATGACTGAGGCCAAATCAACCAAAGGCGATGAAATCAAGAATGAGAATGTGACACCAATTGGAAGCCCAGCGCTTGTAAACCCAATAAACAACGGTATTGATGAACAGGAACAAAATGGTGT
>DMAP01000406.1 GCA_003446975.1 Clostridiales bacterium
TAGCACTGTTAGTCATCGGAAAAATCCAGAATCAGAGGAGGATATAATGAGAAAGACCAAAATTGTATGTACTTTGGGACCAGCTTGCGGAAGTGAGGCTGTACTGTCTCAGATGATTGAGGAAGGCATGGATGTTGCCAGATTGAATTTTTCACATGGCACCCATGATGAGCATCTCTCCAGAATCAACCAAATCAAAAAATTAAGAGACGAACGAAAAACGCCAATAGGCATCATGTTGGATACAAAAGGACCTGAAATAAGAACAGGGGACTTTGAAAATGGAGCAATAGAAGTCGTTAAGGATCAGGAAATCACAGTAACGGCTAGAGATATCATAGGCAACGACAAAACCATCAAGGTAAACTATAAGAATGTTGCCATTGATTTAAAAACTGATGATATCATTTTAATTGACGATGGCCTTATTGAACTGACCGTCAAGCAAGTTGTGAATGATACTGACTTATTATGTATAGTCAATAATGGAGGGACCATTAAGAACAAGAAGGGTGTCAATATACCGGATGTAAAGGTTAATCTTCCATCACTCACTGATCAGGATATAAAGGATATCGTGTTTGGCATCAAACATGATATAGACTTCATAGCAGCATCATTTATGAGAAAGGCAGATGATGTCATTGAAATACGTAAGCTATTGGAAGCTAATAATGCAGAGAATATTCAAATCATATCTAAAATCGAAAACAGACAGGGAGTCGATAATATCGATGAAATTATCAAGGTATCTGATGGAATAATGGTCGCCAGAGGAGATTTAGGCGTTGAAATTCCAGCTGAGGAAGTTCCATTGGTTCAAAAAATGATGATACAGAAGTGTAATTTTGCTGGGAAACCAGTCATTACAGCAACCCAAATGCTCGACTCAATGATGCGGAATCCTAGGCCGACGAGAGCAGAGGTCAGCGATGTTGCTACGGCTATATTTGATGGAACGGATGCCATCATGCTTTCTGGAGAGACAGCTGCCGGCAAGTATCCCGTTGATTCTGTGAGTACAATGGCAGATATAGCGAAGAAAATTGAAGGGTCACTGAATTACGAAGCAATATCTATGACGAAATTTCAATGTGTCGACAATACGATTACAAATGCCATTAGCATGGCCACCTGCAGAACTGCACTATCACTAAACGCTTCGGCTATTATCACAGCTACAGCATCCGGATATACAGCTGTATCAGTTTCAAAGTTTAGACCAAAGGCACCTGTTATTGCGGCAACTCATTCTGAAAAAGTAATGAGAAGGTTATCCTTGACATGGGGAGTCTTTCCTGTCAAGACAGAAAAGATGAAAGCGACTGATGAGGTGATTGAGCAATCGGTACAAAAGGCATTGTCAGAAAACTATATTAAAAATGGAGATCTTGTTGTGGTCACTGCAGGTGTTCCAGTAGGGGTTGCCGGTAGCACCAATTTGATAAAAGTACATGTCGTTAGTGAATTATTATATAAAAAAGTAGGGGTGGGGAAAGAGACCGTTGTCGGAAAAGCACGAGTAGGCAGTCGTATTGAGGATTTACAAGAGCGCTTTACTGAAGGGGATATTTTGGTAGTTCCAGTAACCGATAGAGATTTGGTTCCCTTGATGGAGAAAGCTTCAGCGGTTATCACAGAGGAAGGTGGATTGACATCCCATGCTTTTATTGTCTGCATGAATCTGGGTGTCGAGGTTGTTGTTGGTGCCGAGAACGCAACAACTTTGATCCATGATGGAGAAGTGTTGACAGTCAATGGCTCCAGAGGTGTTGTCTATAGGGGTGAAGCAAGAGTCCTATAATTTCCTGGATTCTCTGGACTATGCATGTTGTACACATAAATAGGCTGTGATATAATTTGTTATATTAATTGACGAGGTGAAAGAATGACGAATAGTATGGTAGCTGACCATGCACGATGGCCGGCAAAGGACGATCCAATATTCACAATCGCAGGAAAGGCACAGGATGCTGAAAAGAAGTTCGGAGTGGAGAATGTCATTAATTCAACATTGGGCGCTTTGATGGATGATCATGGCAAACTGGTAGCATTTAAGTCAGTTTATGATGTATTCAAACAACAACCCGACGAGGAGTTGGCCGCATATTCGGCAATTGCTGGAATGCCTAGATTTCTGAAAGCTGTCGAGCAATCATTTTTCAAGGAATACAGACCTCAAGCAAGAATCAGAACTATCGCGACACCGGGTGGTACAGGAGCTGTTAAGCATGCTGTGTGGAGTTACACCAATTCAGGTGATGAGATATTGACATCTGATTGGTATTGGACACCATATCAGACCATAGCTGAGGAAGGCGGAAGGAATATAGTTACATATGAATTATTTGATTCTAAGGGAAATTATAATGTTAGCGGCTTTAAAAAAAGATTCAAGGAGATTATAGACAGACAAAAAAGACTTTTGACCATTATCAACACACCTGCGCATAATCCCACAGGCTATAGTGTATCAAATGAGGAATGGGATATCATAATTGAATTCTTAAAAGAAGAGGCAATGGATAGAGACAAGAAGATAATCGTGCTGGTGGATGCCGCCTATATTGACTTTGCAGGCATTTCAGACGAAAGAAGGGAATTTCTGGGAAAATTCTCAGATCTTCCTGATAATATTTTTGTTATAGCTGCCTTCAGTGCTTCAAAAGGTTTTACCATGTATGGGCTTAGAAATGGTGCGGCTATAGGTATATCTTCCTCTCAAGAAGTTGTTGATGAGTTCTACTCCGCATGCATGCACTCAGGAAGAGCAACTTGGTCAAATGGCACTAGAGGTGCGATGCTGACGGTAGCTGATATCATTGAGAACCAGGATTATTATAGAAGATACATGGATGAAAAAGCAACTTTCAATAACATGTTGAGGCGACGGGCTGAAGCATTTGTCAAAAGAGCTGATGAAATAGGATTAAAACTCGTTCCATACCGAGATGGTTTTTTTATAAGTATTCCATGTGAAAATCCATTTGAGGTAAGCAAAAAATTGATGGAGGACAACCTTTTTGTGGTTCCTCTAGCAAAAGGACTGCGGTTCGCTGTAAGTTCGGTTTCAGAGGAAAAATGCTTAAAAGCGCCGGAAATCATTAAGAGAAGCCTTGAAAACAATAAGTGACAACATGAAAACATGGCCATTTGGCTGTGTTTTTTTATGTCATGAATCAACAACAAAAAGCCTAAAATGTTCTTGAACAAAGGACAATATTATTATATGATATAGTTGAGGATATACAATTTAGGAGGGATATACTTGAACGGCAAAATGAACGCACTAGTAAAAAAATACCCAAAGCCAGGTCTTTGGCTAAGCGAAGTAAATATACCCGAATTGAAGTATGGAGAAGTGCTCGTTAAAATTCACAAAACAGCTATTTGCGGTACTGATGTGCATATCTACAATTGGGACAAATGGTCTCAGGAAACCATACCTGTCCCCATGACAATCGGTCATGAGTTTGTTGGTGAAGTTGTTAGACTGGGCGAAGGTGTAATCGACCTGAAAGTTGGCGATATTGTATCTGGTGAAGGACATATTGTGTGTGGCAAGTGCCGAAACTGCCTTGCGGGAAGAAGGCATCTCTGCAAGGACACCAAGGGAGTAGGTGTGAATAGAACCGGTATCTTTTCTGAATATGTTGCATTGCCTGCCTCAAATATATGGGTGCCTATTGGAGATATTCCAATGGATATCATCAGCATCTTTGATCCACTGGGCAATGCCGTTCATACCGCCCTTTCTTTCGACGTCTTGGGAGAAGATGTTCTAATTACGGGTGCAGGGCCGATCGGTGTAATGGCGGCAGCCATAGCCAGACATGCCGGAGCCAGGTTGATTGTTGTGACTGATATCAATGATTACAGACTTGATTTGGCAAAAAAACTTGGTGCTGACAGGGTAGTCAATGTTTCCAGAGAAAATCTAAGTGATGTGGTGAAAGAATTGAAGATGAAGGAAGGCTTTGATGTAGGTATGGAGATGTCAGGCAATGGCAAGGCATTCAGTGACATGATTGATTTGATGATACATGGCGGAAAGGTTGCCATATTGGGAATTCAAACCAAAGAAACCTGCATAGACTGGAACAAAATTGTTTTTAATGGCTTGCACCTGAAAGGAATCTATGGGAGAGAAATGTATGAAACCTGGTATAAAATGAATGCCATGTTACAATCAGGTTTAGATGTGTCATCTGTCATTACCCATCATTTTCACTTCAAGGATTTTGAAAAGGCTTTTAAAGTGATGAAGTCAGGAAATTCCGGTAAAGTTATCCTAGAATGGAATTAGGGGGAAGAAATGTATACTGAGTATAAGAGTTATTATGAGAAGCAACTGAAAGAGATAAAAGAAAGTGGCCTTTGGAAAAGTGAAAGGATTATCACAACACCACAAAGTAGTAGGATTGATACAACTCTTACAAAGAATGTCTTGAACATGTGCGCTAACAATTACCTGGGTCTCTCCAACAATGAACTGGTTAGAGAAACGGCAAAAAACAGCTATGATCAGTGGGGATTCGGATTATCATCTGTTCGTTTCATTTGCGGTACTCAATCTGTTCATAAAATGCTGGAAGAAAAGTTGTCCGAATTTTTAGGAACTGAAGATACCATACTCTATTCATCCTGTTATGACGCAAATGGTGGGTTGTTTGAGACCATCACATCAGAAGAAGATGCAATTATAAGCGATGAGTTGAATCATGCAAGCATTATCGATGGCGTGCGACTGAGTAAGGCAAAAAGATACAAGTATGTGAACAATGACATGGCGAATCTGGAAGAGCAACTGATACAAGCAAACAAAGACGGTGCAAAAATTAAGATAATCGCGACAGATGGCGTGTTTTCAATGGATGGAATAATAGCCAATTTAAGAGGAATATGTAATTTGGCTGATAGATATAATGCCCTGGTGATGGTGGATGATAGCCACGCCGTCGGTTTTATCGGTAAAAAGGGAAGGGGAACCCATGAGTACAACGAGGTTATGAATCGTGTCGATATAATCACTGGAACACTTGGCAAGGCTTTGGGTGGCGCCAGTGGCGGCTATACAAGCGGGCGGAAGGAAATTATTGCTTTGCTGAGACAAAGATCCAGACCGTATTTATTTTCCAATACTTTGGCTCCTGCAATAGCCACTGCATCATTAAAAGTGCTCGAGATATTGACAGAAAGCACATCTCTGAGAGATAAGCTTGAACACAACACCATATACTTCAGAGAACGTATTAAGGCAATAGGTTATAATATTATTGACGGAAACCATCCAATAGTGCCGATCATGCTAGGCGATGCAGTATTGTCTCAGAAAATGGCAGAAAAACTACTTGAAAAAGGCGTTTATGTCATAGGCTTCTATTTTCCCGTCGTTCCAAAAGGAAAGGCAAGAATAAGAACTCAAATATCTGCCGCACACAGCATTTTTGATTTGGATTTTGCCGTTGAAGCATTCAAACAAGTAAAAGCAGAGTTGAATATTTAGGTTTTTATCATAAAAAGGCTTCTATTTGTTGAAGCTTTTTTATTTTATGTTTATGGAAAGGATTGACTTATATATCCAAATATTGTAATATATAAATATAATAATTGACAATAAATTAACAAAAGGTGGTCTTATGTCGGAACATGGTGTTTTAGAAAACAATACCCTTGTAGCATTTAGCGAGATATTCAAACAGATGGGGCATCCATCCAGATTATGCATTTTGGTAAATTTGATGGTTCAGAAAGAAAGCAATGTTTCCAATATGCAGAACTGTTTATGCGAGCCTCAGTCGACAGTCTCACAACATTTGGCAAAGTTGAAGTCAGCGGGACTCATAACAGGGGAGCGAAATGGAACTGAAATAATATATAGGGTTTCAAATGATCAAGTGAAAAA
>DMAP01000042.1 GCA_003446975.1 Clostridiales bacterium
TCGGTCCATATTCCAACGAAGCCGTTTACATGGATTTGTCAGCATCTATTTGCCAATGGTTTTGCCTGGGATTATAGCCGCTTTTCTGATAGTCTTTATCTTGACAACCGGTGAGCTTGGCGCTACATTGCTTGTCACACCGCCAGGCCGATCGACGCTGACCATGAGAATCTACAATTATATGCACTATGGATCATCACAAATGATTGCCGGTCTATGTCTGACCATGCTGGTTTTATCCTTGTCTACAGGTTTGATTGCCTACAGATTGCTTAGAATTGGAGGAGGTAACCAATGAATCAATCATCAGTTCAGCTAAGCGTAAAGAAACTCAGCAAAAGCTACACCAATAAAAGAATCCTTGAAAACATCTCTTTCGAAGTGATGTCCGGTGAGTCGGTGGTTCTTATGGGTCCCTCAGGCAGTGGTAAAACCACATTGCTTAGACTCATTGCCGGATTGGAGGTGCCAGATGATGGTGAGATTTATCTGGAGAATATGCTGGTCAGCAGTCCGGACAAAGCTATCCCTCCTTTTCAGAGAAATCTTGGTGTTGTATTCCAAAGCCCTGCATTATGGCCTCATATGGATGTCATGTCCAACATCCTTTTTGCAACGAAAAAAAAGGAAACCTCCGGCACCCGTGGTATAATAGAACTCATTATAGATGAAATGGAAATAAGGTCATTGCTGAAGGCATCGCCTGCCCAATTGTCAGGTGGCGAGGCTAGAAGAGTCTCCATCGCCAGGGCATTGGCTGCCATGCCAAAACTGATGCTGATGGATGAGCCTCTGACTAATCTGGACAGCGCCTTGAAAGAAAAGATGCTTGAAATGATAAAAAGAGTGACCCTAGAATTCAAGACCACTCTGATTTATATTACCCACGACGAAACTGAGGCGCGTTACATTTCCGATAAATGCTACCGATTGAACAAGGGAATCCTTACGACTGAATGAGTTTTTTTAGTCTTTCTATCGTTGCTTTCCTGCTGTCTTTGGTGTTGCGTGGTTTCCTAGCCTTGTCATTCAGATAATCCCACAAAGCCGATGTCAGATTGATCTCATTGATGGCTAGAAAAACAGAAGGCTTGATAGGTTTTGCCACTAGGACACCCAGGTTTTCTTTTGCCATAATCACACATCTCACATCTTCCGGATTATCTTCTATATGCACTGAATAGTTCTTATTGGTTTCCATCATGGAAATGATATTGTTGATATGAATATTGAAGTCCTCAAGGGTGTAGCTTACATCTCCCCCCTGAATCATATCTGTAAAGGGATACATGACAGATCCACTTTCCAGTTCATCCTTATCCGGAATCTTTATGATCTCATGAATCGTATTAGTTCTAATAAGTCTGGCGAAGTTCTCACAGCGCAGGTCGTAGTACTCCTTGACTTTTCTTGACTGATTCTCGTCGAGTCTCCTGCTGATTTTATCGATCAGAACAGGCGGCATGGTCATGATGGACAAAGGTTCTGATTTGATGATGGTATCAGACGATTCTTTCTCAAATTCTAAGAGGATTTCAAAATAATGCTTTCTGTTGTGTGGTGTGAATATCTTCATCAAGGGTCTGCACATGGAAAGAAATGCATCGAATTCGTCTTTTAGACCATTAATCATCTCCTTTTCTCTAGTGAAAAGATTGGCACCTCCATCCTGGGATTTTCCAAATGAAGATGCTGTCACCGCCGCCACATCCGGGGATACAAACAGGGTCCGTCTAAAGACACCATCTCGCTTCTTGGGATAATAGTAGGGCTCTATGGCACCCGTCATATATAGTGGCATCCATTTTCCGATAGCGGCTAGCATCTCGTCGAGATCTCTGCTGACGGTATGGATGATTTTGATCTTGTTGCCTTTCATAATGACCTGTTGCATAAGGTTTGTCCAGATTGTCGTAAATTCCGTGCTTCCTGTGAGCCATTCCATGTTTTCATCACTGAACAGCAACAGTGTCTGCTTTTTATCGCTCATGATTACATTGGATAAAAATGCTATCACAACCTGACGCTTCCCTTTAATGCCGTAATGGGCTTCTGTCTCATTTTCATTGAGCTTTATGATATCTTGCGTCCCATTGATTTCTATTGTTGATTTGCTGAAGCTGAAATTTGAAAAATCATCCAAAAACCCTTCAAGAGAGCTGATTTTCTCATCGCTGTCATCCCTTAACCATTCAGATATGAGTAACTTAAGCCTCTCTTGGCCATTAGGCAGGCTCTTCTCCAGTCCCATGGCGTTCTGCAAGGATGTCAACTGATATTTTTCATTTAGATTTTTTGAGAAGTATGCCGCCATACTTTCTATATAGTCGCCTTTTTTGACAGGTTTCCGTTTTCCATTTCTCAACCTGCTGATATAGGACGCATCCAAAGCTGTGTTCAAGGATAATAGACTATTGCTTGTTTTGGTCATGCTCATCAATAGGTCCAGTTTTTCCGAAAATCTCATATTATCACCGCCTAACCGTTATTATATCTTTCTGCATATTTTTTTTCAATATTTTTGTCATGAATCGTGACAATTATTTGTCAATGACAAATAGCGTAACAGTTACTTTTTGGTAAGCAACTATAGTATAATCATATTAGAGGTGGTCATATGGTGTTTTTTATCAGACTAAAAACCGGATTCTTCGAGACAAAATTTTGCACCATGTCCGTTAAGGATAAAACTGTCCGATTGTTTTCTGAGGATCTGTATAATGAAAAGGAAACGATAATCCGTGATAGCGACATCCTATCGGTCGCCATCATCAACAGGCAAAAAAGACCGATTGAGCTGGAGATACATGCCTCTGAAAAGATTTACACAGGTCACTGCATCGATACCAAATTCAAGGACGAAATCTCAAACGCTTTTCTAACAGAGTTTGGCAGCAAGGTCCATATGGAATGATGCTTGGAAGCATAAATATATTCATATAAGTGGGTTGTAAAAGGGGAAGAAAAACTGTAGATTCAATCTGCAGTTTTTCTTTTGCTTATATTCGGTCTTCATTACTGATCTAAACCTATCGAATTCGATAGGTTTAAAATCAGGATTGTGAAGTTGTTCCCACAATCCTAAAAAATCGATTGTATCTTTCCCGCGCATCTAATTATTAATCACAATATATGGCTCATCACTTTTATAACGGGCAATGTCAGTTAATGAAAGATATTCATTTTGAAAATCTTCCGTATAAATTAATATATCGATTCCTTTAGCATGAATTGTTTCTTTTATGGTTTTTTTCGGCAAAACAACACCTTCTTTCCTAATTTTTTATTCTTGTACAAAAGATAGCATTAATTATAGCTTACCATATTTCTCTTATTCTCGCATTATTGTAATGTATAATCTAAATTAGCGCCGTAAATTTTTCTACAGTTTTTTTATAATTTCTTTTTAATTTCTTTTTAATTTCCTTTGTATTATTCTTGTTCTTATGTTATATTATTGAGGTAATCTAATAAAATTAAACCAAAGGAGTGGTCAATATGTTGGAGATAGTAATGATGAACAAAATGATATATGCCGCTTCAGGGTGTTTGGATAACTGATTCGCCTGCTTTTGGACGTTGATTTATCAAACCCCTTGAAGCCAAAACAGCAAGGGGTTTTTTGGTGTCTAAAACTAGGAGGAACAATGATAGAAACAATAAATCTAAGAGAATGGGGTCTAGATGACTTCATTGTTAAACAAATCAGCCAGAGTGAGATTCCTAATTTGGGAAGAATCGTCACAGAAGGCAATAAGATTTACAAAATCATAACAGAAGAGGGTCTGATTACCGGAGAGGTTTCAGGAAAAGCGATTTATGACGCCTCGGGAACGGATGATTTCCCGGCTGTCGGCGATTGGGTGCTGTTGGACCGTGTGGATGCTCAATCCGGCAATGCCATCATATTGAAAGTACTGCAAAGAAAAAGCAAACTGTCGCGAAAAGTGGCAGGCAAAAGATTTGACGAACAGATTATCGCAACCAATATCGACACAATTTTTATCACTATGTCCGTCAACAATGACTTCAATATCCGCAGACTGGAGCGTTACTTGACGATTGTTTGGGACAGCATGGCAGTTCCTGTCATACTGCTGACCAAGGTAGATCTTTGCCAGAATATCGACAGCAAGATGCTGGAAATTGAGGCGGCTTCTCCAGGTGTCGACATCCTAACCACAAGCGCTGTCACCGGAGAAGGCATCCAGCAGATAACCACATATCTTGGACCCGGTAAAACAGTAGCCTTCGTGGGTTCGTCAGGTGTTGGAAAATCTTCAATCATCAATTATTTGAAAGGCGAAAAGATCATGGCGGTCAAGGATCTGAGAAACGACGACAAGGGCAGACACACCACCACACACAGACAGCTTGTCCCAATGTCATCTGGAGGTGTCATAATCGATACGCCAGGTATGCGGGAAATCCAGATCATGGATGTGGACACATCCCTCGATAAGACCTTCACAGACGTAGAAACATTGGCTAAGAACTGCAAATTCAACAACTGTCAGCACCAATCCGAGCCGGGATGCGCCATCCGTGAAGCACTGGAAGACGGAACCCTCGACCGGGGCAGATGGGATAACTATATCAAGATGAAAAAGGAAATTGAGTATTTCATCAGAAAAACAGATAAGAAAGCTGAAAGCGAGTACTGGAACAAGATAAAAAAAAGAAGCAAGCTGATAAAAGAGATTAATAGCAGTACAAAGAGAAGAAGCGATTGATTCATATCGCTTCTTTTTTTGGGGTTGAAATTGTTGTCTTATCATTGTAGTTTTTTGACTACAGTTCCTGACAACTCTGTGGTGATATCGCTACAGTTTTCTCATTGAATTAACAAAAAAACCCAAAAACTGAACGTTTATAGAGTTGGCACGCTAATTGCACTATTTAAATTGACTTAAAAAATGAAAAGGAGGTGTTTTGATGGTTTGGTTAGTTTGGTCTTCCACATTGGTATTGGGTGTCATTATTTGCACAGTAATCTGCAGTAAAATCGAAAAACTTGGTCTTAAAAGAATGGGAGCAACTGGTAGTCTATTTAAATATGAATAATCGGAGGATAATTTAATGATTTATGGAGTGATTTTTGCAATTTACTTTTTATTTATTATTATCAGCTCAATCAAGAGTTCTAAACAAGTGGAGTCCCTGTCTGACTTCACAACAGGTGGCCACAGAATGGGACTGAAATTGGGAGTAGGCACCACACTGGCTACCTGGCTAAGCGTGGCTTCAATCATGGGGGTTCCAGGAAATCTTTATAGAACTGGATTTGCCGCCATTTACGGATGGGTTGTCGGTTGGTTTGTAGCAACAGCTTTGATGCCTATATTGGCCTATAAAGTCAGAATGCCGGCTATGCCTACAAGAACTTTCCCTGAGTTTATGAGATTAAGATATGAACCCTATGAAAAGAATAGCAAGATGCAATTGTTGATTGCCGTTCTGATGCTCATTGGTTATTTTGTCTTTGCTCATCTTCAAGTTGTCGGATTTGGAATCGTTTTTTCTACTATTACTGGATTGAAATATGAAATTTCCATATTCTTCTTCCTAGCTGTTCTGCTCTTCACCAGTTTCGGTGGTTTCTGGTCAGTTGCAGCTACAGATACACTTAATGCTGTACTGATATTTGTCGGCGTGGTCGTCGCAGCCGGCGTCGTTTTGTCAAACGCAGGCGGATGGAGCAATATCATGAGTACTATATCGACTACAACAGCACCGATTTATGAAGGTGGCGCTGCCCTGGAATCCGGTATTATGATTTCACCGTTTGGGGCTTTTGGGACCTCGGCTTTGTTGTCAATATTCTTGTCCAACGCTTTAGGCGCATCAGTTGCCCCTCATTGGATCACAAGATTTATGGCTCCAAAGAATGCGAAAGCGGCCGTCCTTCAAATGACCATATCGCTGCTATTGTTGACAGCCATATTTGTACCGCTGATTATCATAGGGCTTGGATCTAAAGTGTTGCTGCCAAGCTTGCCGGTAGGAAATACAACGGATTACTTATTCCCAATGATCATAACCCAATATGCACCACCTGTCATCGGAGCTCTTGCTCTAGTTGGAATCTGCGCTGCAGCAGTATCGACAGCAAACTCAATGCTGCTTAACTGTGGTACATCTCTTGTATACGACATCAAGCGTATGATATTTTCAACTGAAACTCAAACTGCGCAAGATGACAATAAGACAACAAGTCAATTGAGAATAGTCATTTTTATACTTGGGGCATTAGCTGTTGTCAGTGCCATAAAACCACCTGTTCTTCTAGCCATGGGATTCACGTACATCTATGGTGGCTTCGGATCAGCGTTCTTCTGGCCGGTGTGGTTTGGTCTCTATTGGAAGAGAATGAACAGAGCAGGCGCATATCTATCAATCATAGTTGGTCTGAGCGGTTATCTATACGCAACCATTACAAAAATGGCTTTCCCAGCTTTCCTTGTGGGTGCTGGTTTGTCTCTGATAGCTTGCCTGATTGGGGTCTATGCGACCAAGAAACCACCTCTTGAAGCTTATGAAGCTTTCTTTGAACCAGACATTAGCGAAAGCACCAAGCAGGTGATCAGACATATTAGAAAAGAGTCAGATACATCCAATGAGGCAGTTTCATAAATATGATGACTAAAAGGAGATTGAAATGAGAATAGCAATTTTGGGAGCTGGGTCGTTGGGTACGATCATAGGGGCTCTTATCACAAAAGGATCCGGTAGTGACCACGATGTCGTCCTCATTGATTCAAACGAGGCACATGTGAAGGAATTAAACAACTCGGGAGCCACCATAACAGGCTTTCTGGAGATGAATGTTCCAGTCAAGGCAATTATGCCAGCTGAGATGTCAGGAATATATGATATTGTAATCCTATTGACGAAGCAAACTTTCAATGATGTGGCTCTCAAGCCTTTACTGAAGCATCTTGATGAGAATAGCACGGTATGTACATTGCAAAATGGAATACCTGAGGAGTTTGTCGCAGAGTATGTCGGTAAATCGAGAACGGTTGGCGGTGCGGTAGGATTTGGCGCAACTTGGATCAAGCCAGGGGTATCAATGCTGACTTCGTCCTACGAGACGGTTCAGAACTTTGCATTTGACATTGGTGAGATTGATGGACAAGTCACACCAAGAATTCTAAAAGTGAAGGATGTCCTAAGCCATGTGGGCAACACCGATGTAATGACCAATCTGATGGATGTTCGTTGGACAAAGGTTTTGATGAATGCCACATTCAGCGGCATGTCAGCCGCACTAGGTTGTACTTTTGGTGAGGTTCTTGATAATCGAACCGCCATGGAAGCATTGGCATATGTTGCTGACGAAGTCATAAAAACAGCAAATGCACACGGGTACAAGATGGTTTTCATGCAAGGCAAAGAGATGTCGGATTTGGAAATACTTAAAGATGAAACACCTGCTGACAAGTTTGACTTCTATCATGAGGTATGGGGTAGACATAGAGCCTTAAAAGCCAGCATGCTTCAGGATCTTGAAAAAGGAATCCCTTGCGAGATAGATTTCATCAATGGATTTGTCGCAAGGAAAGGAAAAGAAAAGGGCCTATATACACCCTATAACAATCTGATAGTATCATTGGTAAAAGAAGCCGAAAAGCATAAAGTGGTTCCAAAGTTTGAAGAAAACATCAAACATTTCTAGTCAAAATAGTTGGGGAGCTTAGCTCCCCAACTATTCTAACTGATATCATATTTTTTCAACTTGGTGTACAGGTTGCTTCTGTCTATCCCCAGCTTCAGGGCAGCTTTGGTTTTGTTCCAACTCGTTGCTTCCAGAGCGGCGATAATTGCAGATTTTTCAGCATCCTCTTTGGCACTGCTCAATGAAATTTTATTGACTGAGTGGCCGTCTGATGTATTGGAAACATCATCGGATTCATTTAACAGCTTATGATTGTAAAAAGTGAAATCCTCCAGCGAGAGGTAGCCTGATCCTTTGAGCAAGCAAGCTCTTTCTATGACATTTTCAAGCTCTCGGACATTTCCCGGCCATGAGTAATTGTGGAAGCGTGTGATGACTTGCTCATCAATACCATGAATTCCAAGGCCATAGGATATATTGAATTTTTCAATAAAGAAATGACACAATGGGGAAATATCAACAATTCTTTTTCTTAATGGAGGAATCTCCAGTTCCACAACATTTATACGATAGTACAAATCCTCGCGGAATTCCCCTTTTTTGATGAGGTCGGTTAGTTTTTTATTGGTGCTGCAGATGATTCTGACATCGAGATCGATGGTTTTGTTGTCACCTAGACGTACAATTTCCCGCTCCTGTATGACCCTCAGCAGTTTCGATTGGAGATTATAAGGCATTTCCCCAATTTCGTCCAAAAGAATTGAACCTTTGTTGGCCAGCTCAAATTTGCCGATTTTACCCTCTTTCAAAGCGCCACTGAATGCACCGGGACCATAACCAAACAGTTCAGATTCAATCAAATCCTTTGGTATGGCTGAGCAATTGATTTTCACAAATTTTTCGTCACGCCTGTCGCTATTCAAATGAATGTGGTTGGCAAAGATTTCTTTACCTGTACCTGTTTCACCTGTTATAAGAACAGTTGCTTTTGTTGAGGCGATTTTGCTGATTGTATCCTTGATATTCCTTATCTCATCTGAAGCACTGATAATTCTGATTGGGGCAGTATTGATTTTTTGCAGCTTTTTAATTGTTTTCTTGTATTTTAAGTTGATCTGCTCAAGTTGTTCAATCTTTTTATTCAACACCTCCACCTCATTCATATTATTGAATGTGGCTGAAGAAATCACACCAAGAGTTTCTTGGGTGGCATCGTCTTTAATGAGAATGCGGTTGCAAACGACTTTTCTGCCGTCAATCATTTCAAAGATATCACCAATGGTCTCATTTCCGGTTTCTAAGACTTTTGGAATTACTGAGTTTGGGATTATCTCGAGAACGTGTTTGCCAATTATCTCTTGTTCAGTAAGATTAAACAGGTTCATATAATTTTTGCTCATAAACAGGATAAGACCTTTTTCATCTGTAATAATTGTAAAAAACATTGATTCAATCGCATGAAGAATCACATCAATCAGCTTTTCATTTTTAATAAACATTAACTGCACCTCAATCAATTAAAAACTAAAATCACTTTAACACCATTTGATTATATCATAAATATGCTAATAAAAATAATAGATAAAAACAAAACATAATCGGAGGAATTACTTATGAAAAAGACAATCATTACAGCAGCCTTAACCGGAGGCATACATACACCGGGCATGAGCGAGTATCTGCCCATCACCCCGGACCAGATCATCGCCGACGCCTTGACAGCCTATCAGGCAGGTGC
>DMAP01000237.1 GCA_003446975.1 Clostridiales bacterium
TCACCTCATCATTCTTTTTTTTCAGTTCGTTTTCAAGCTCCATGATTGTTTTTTGCAACTCACTTAACAGAACATCGTCTTGAGACATCAACATCATCCCTTTATCAGTTATTTGGACTTATAAATAATTCATCTCCTGAATAATTATATAATACTTTTGTGCAATTAATCAATTGAAATTTCATAGATCTTTACGGATTATTTGAGGTATTCCTTCACTCTATCTGAGACATCAGATACATTGAAACCATAGTTTTCTATAACTACCTCTCCTTTAGCGCTTGCTCCAAATCTATCGATTGTAATGTTAATACCATCCAATCCTGTGTATTTATGCCAGCCCAGCGTTGCGCCCATTTCTAAGGCTATTCTTTTTCGAACACCAGTAGGAATAATACTGTTCTGATAGGCTGCTGTCTGTTTGTCAAATATCTCAAAAGATGGCAATGATACCACTCTCACATCTATATTATCTAACAAAAGAGCCTTCTGAACCTCGATGGCCAATGACACTTCACTGCCGGTAGCTATAAGTACCGCATCCACCCTGTCTTGTTCCGATGATATGACATAACCACCCTTTTCAGTTCCTTGTATACTCGAACTCTGTAATGTAGGCACATCCTGTCTGGTCAAAACGATTGAGGTTGGATGGTTCTTAGACTCTAGCGCTATCTTCCAAGCGCCCATCACTTCATTGACATCCGCTGGTCTAACCACTGTCATGTTTGGCACCGCTCTGAGTCCTGCCAATTGTTCCACAGGCTGGTGGGTTGGTCCGTCTTCTCCGACAGCAACAGAATCATGGGTGAAAACAAATATTGAAGGTATGCCCATCAACGCTGCCAATCTCATGGCAGGTCTCATATAATCACTGAATATGAAAAACCCTCCAGAAAAACCCTTTAACCCGTGCAACGTTATGCCATTCACCATGGCAGCCATCGCATGTTCACGAACGCCAAAATTAATATTTCGTCCTTTAGGGTTTTTACGGTTAAAATCTCCATCTATACCTTTAACCTTTGTTGATTTGGACAAATCAGCACTTCCACCTATCATCAGAGGGTTGACCTTCTGAAGTGATTTTAACAGATCGCCTGATGAGGATCTGGTTGCAATAGAAGCTTTTTTCGCATATTGACTGAAAATATCATCGAAATCCATCTCAAAAGTCTCATTTAAGACGCTATCAAGAATCTTGGATTCTTCTGGGTATGATCTTCTGTATTCATCCAACTTTTCATGCCATTCCAGGCATCTCATTAGACCCTTTTCGTTATTCTTCTTTTGAAAATCCTCGTAAACCTCTTTCGGAATGTCAAAGGGCTCATAGTCCCAATCCAATGTTTTTCTGGTTTTCGCTGCCTTTTCCTCACCAATGGGTGCGCCATGGGTTTCACTATCACCTGCATCCGGTGAACCATGTCCAATGATCGTTTTGATTTCAATGATTGTTGGTTTTTCAAGGTCGTTCTTGGCTTGAATGATTGCTTTATTTATATCGTCTGTGTCTTNNTGCCAGTTCATGCTTTCGAATTTTTGTTTTGTGTTCTCACTATTTGCCCAGCTTACAGGTCCATCAAGCTGAATATCATTTGAGTCATACAAAACAATCAGTTTCGGTAGGCCAATATGTCCTGCCAGACTCATGGCTTCTTGTGTTACGCCTTCCTGCAAATCACCATCTCCACATAATACATAGGTATAATGATTAATCATATCAAATTGTTCCTTATTTAAAAGATTGCTAAGATACCTTTCAGCTATAGCCATACCGGCTGCCATTGCTATGCCTTGGCCTAAGGGGCCGCTGGTGGAATCAACTCCTTCCGTGTGGCCGTACTCAGGATGCCCAGGCGTTATGGAACCCCATTGGCGAAATCGCTTCAGGTCGTCCATTGTCACATTGAAGCCAGCAAAATGCAAAAGGGAATACAACAAAGCGGAACCATGTCCGGCAGCCATTACAAATCTGTCTCTATTGAGCCATCTAGGTTCCTTGGCATTATATGAAAGATGCTCGGTAAACAATGTGTATGCCAATGGAGCGGCACCAAGCACTATTCCTGGATGACCGCTGTTGGCCTTGTTGACCATGTCAACGCCTAGCATTCGAATTGCATTTATTGATGTTTTGTTTTGAATCATATCTTCACCTCAAAATTATTTGTGTAACCTAACAACTATGTATTGTATTTTATTTCTAGCTTCAGTTCAAGCTATTTGTACTGACTTTCCAAGTCCAGCAACCATTTTTTCTTGTCCAGACCTTCTCCATAGCCTACCAAACTGCCGTCAGCGCCAATAACTCGATGGCAAGGAATCACTATGCCTAATGGATTCTTATTGTTCGCACCCCCGGTGGCTCTAATAGCCTTTGGGTTTCCGACTCTATTCGCCAATTCCTTATAGGAGATAGTTGTGCCATATGGGATTTTAATCAACTCACGCCAGACTTTCATTCTGAACTCAGTACCATTAATATCATAAGTTAGATGAAATGTCTTCCGATTACCTTCAAAGTACTCAGTCAATTGTTTTGCTGCTTCATTCGTATGCTTGTTGAAGATTAATTCTTCTTCAATACGCTGTCTAAAGGTGATTGCGGTCAATCCAAGGTCTGAAGCTTCAATCCATACTCTCCCTATAGGTGTTTCTATATAGTTAGTATAGCGTTTCACCATTTTCCCTCCTATTTCTAATTCCCTATGCCATCCAAAACTCTGAACAAGTCTTCTGTTGCATTCGGTTTGCTATAATGCTTCTGCATTTCCTTGATATTGTTGACTCTGGCAGGATCATGGATAAGATCCTTCAACAATGCCGATATCTCGCTGTCTTTGTTCAATCTAACGGCAATTCCCTTATTCAAAAGATATATGGCATTCTCCTCTTCTTGTCCAGGTATTGGATTATTGATTATGATTGGAATGTTCTTGATCAAAGCCTCGCTGATAGTCAAACCCCCGGGTTTGGTAATCAAAAAGTCCGAAGCATCCATATATAAAGAGACCTGATCGGTATAGCCTAAAACGCGGAAGTTCTTATCATACTCTTTCATATGTTTTTCCAACACTCTCTTAGTTCTTTTATTTTTCCCGGCGATGAAAACAGTTTGAACATTCAGATCCGACTTCCCGATCTCATCCATCAGTTTTTTAAGCTTCCCTGCTCCGAAGCTGCCTCCCATTGCGAGAATAGTTGTTATGTCCTTCAACTCAAGGGTTTTTCTTGCTTCATTCTTGGCTGTTATTTGTTTAATGCCCAAGCTTGTTGGAATTCCTGTGACATTGATTTTATGCTCAGGTATGCCATCATCCATTAATCTGAATTTCATATAACCACTAGCGACAATGAAGGCATCTGCCTCCTCATCTACCCAGGATGAGTGATAGTCATAGTCGGTCACCAGGACAATAACTTTGTAATGATAGCCATATTTTTTTCTCGTTTTTATAATATTGCTGATGGATACAGGATGGACACAAATTACATATTCAGGATTAAAGGTCTCAACCAGCTCCCTTAGTTTCGAATAAAACAGCCCCAGATTGTTTTTTGTCAATCTACCATCCATTGAATTATTCAGGTCATACAGCCATCCATAAACCTCCGGGAATGTTTTGGCGTTTATTTCATAACCCTTCCCCACTATTTTTGATAGTACGGGTCTGATATATTCTAGAATGTCGACAATCTCAACCTGATAATCCTTTCTGAAATTTTCAGAATACTCCTTGATGGCGTGTGATGTGGCGTTATGACCTCCGCCAATGGAGGCAGTCAGCACAAGTGTTCTTTTCATTTACCGGCACCCCCTGTTATGATTTCTGCTACCTTTATTCCTTCAATTGCAGATGACATGATTCCTCCTGCATATCCTGAGCCTTCCCCTGCAACATACAATCCTTTCAGACTGCTCATCATCCTTTCGTCTCTTTGTAATCTGACTGGTGATGAGCTTCTGGTTTCCACACCGATAATGACAGCATCATCCCTATCAAAGCCTTTGAGTTTTTTCCCGAAATCCTCTATCCCTTCAATCAGCGAATCAACTATGAAACTTGGCAGACACATTCGCAAATCTGCAAACGTGACACCTGGTTGATAGGTCGGTATAACTTCTCCAAATCCGTCACTTTTTATACCGGACCTAAAATCCTTATATAGCTGTGCCGGAGCGTTGTAATTTTCTCCTCCTGCCAAAAATGCCTTTCGCTCCAAACGCCTTTGAAACTCTACACCGGATAGGGGATGATCCGAACCGAAATCCTCCGGTGTGATACTGACCAACAACGCGCTGTTGGAGTTTTCTCCATTTCTTGCATAATAGCTCATGCCGTTGGTCACAACAGTTCTCTCCTCTGAAGAAGCCCCTGTCACTATCCCTCCTGGACACATGCAGAAGGTGTATACACTCCGTCCATTCTTGCAATGATGCACCATTTTGTAATCGGCTGATGGCAGGTCATATTGCTTGATAGCATCCCCATACTGGGATGTGTCAATCATCCTTCGTGGATGTTCAATTCTGACGCCAACAGAGAAGGGCTTTGGGATTATTTGTATATGTTCATTCAACATGGCAAAAGTGTCTCTAGCTGAGTGTCCGATTGCAAATATGGCCACATCTGTCTTATAATTCCCTTTAGTGGTAATGATTGAAGCGATTCCAGACTGATTTGTTTCTATCTCTGTCACCCTTTCTGAAAACTTGAACTCCCCTCCATAGCTTTCTATTGTTTTTCTGAGATTGATTATGACGGCGCGCAGCCTATCTGTTCCTATGTGAGGCTTGTTAAGATAAAGTATTTCCTCGGGAGCCCCCGCTTTGACCATCTCTCGCAGCACATGTCGCCCTCTGCCTTCCCTATCTTTAATCAAGGTGTTTAGCTTTCCATCTGAAAAAGTGCCTGCGCCACCTTCCCCAAACTGGATATTGGATTCGGTATCCAGGCGTCTTTCTTTCCAGAACGCATCAATGTCGGATATCCTTTCTTCTACCTTTTTCCCACGCTCAATGATAAGTGGTTTAGCGCCTGATTTGGCAAGCATCAATGCTGAAAAGAGACCTGTCGGTCCAGATCCTACTATTATTGGTCTCTTATCAGTCTTATATGGAACAGGTTGGAAATCCTGAGGCACCTGAACTTCCTGTATGTTATTATTCTTAATTTTACTTAACTTTTTCTTCTGATCTTTAACCTCGGCATTCACCGAATAGACATAGAAAACCTCGTTTTTTCTAGCATCAATCGATTTTTTATAAATATGCCAGCTAATCAGTTCCTCATTGGAAATATTCAGCATGTCGCATATGATTTTCGCCAGCGATGATTCATTTTGATTGGGTTTTAGTTTAATCTGATTGATTCTTATCATCTTCGATCTCCCTATATATCAGTGATTCGGATATATTTCTACTGATGGTGCTCTCGCTTATGATTGTCTGTTCAGCACACTTGGATGCAAAAATTGCCATATCCTTTACTGAGAAGTCTTTGACAATTCCAAAGGCTAGTCCTGCGGCAAATGCATCTCCTGCACCAGTGGCGTTTTTCATTGCAATATTCTTGGCCTTGATAAGACCGAAAGTTTCCCCATCTGAATAATAGGTTCCTTTTTCTCCCAAGGTGATGAAGACCAGTTTAACACCCTTTTGGTGAAATCGACTGGCTGCTTCATTCAAATCCTCCAGGGTTCTGATTCTTATNNGCCTGATAAAGCTTCAGCTTCTATGCTGTTGGGCTTTATACAGTAAAAGCTTCCTATCAAATCCAAGGAACTCATAGCTTTAGTAGTAGAAACCGGATCATATAATATTCTTTTGCCTTTGAATCTATCAATTATATATTGAAGTTGCTCAAATTTCAAATTCCCGTCCAGGACAATCAAATCGGCTGAATTGATTTTGTCAAAATTCATATCAATATAATCGCCATCTATCAGATCCGTGATGCCCATTTGACACACAGCCACATCCATATCCATCTGATGGTCCAAAATACATAAATAAGCTGAAGTCGCCTCACCCTCCGCAATTTTCACATTGGTCATATCGATTCCAAAACTTGTTGATTCTGACAGTATAAACTGACCATTGCTGTCGTCGCCGACAACACCAAAAAACGACACATCCATTCCCAATCGACTGAGGTTTTCAGCGATATTTCTGCCTACCCCACCCATATCAAAACGGACCCTGCCAGGATTTGAATCCTTTCTTATCAACCTATCACCAAAAGGATAACCAAAGATATCAATATTCGCACCACCTATAACAGCTATCATACGCTACGATTCCTCCCTGAAGTGAAAAAACAAAAAGGTCCTAAAGGACCTTTAGATTATCGTCTGTTGTTGTCACGACCTTTAAAAGATGTTTTCTTTTTGTCTCTGCATGCCTTACATCTGGTTGGTTCGTTCTCAAATCCTTTTTCTTTGTAAAACTCTTGTTCTCCTGAAGTGAATGTGAAATCAGTGCCGCAATCCTTACAGGCGATGGTCTTGTCCTTAAACATTAAATTTCCTCCTGGACTAGGTATAAGTATTTATATAGATTATAAACCTGATTAAATCATATGGTAAAATCATCAAAAAGTAAAGTAATTTTCAATGGATTCACTGCCTATTGTTCAGTTCCTCAACGAACTGGGAAGGCAACTCCGGATAGAGTATTTCAAGCATTGAAACCGCTCTGGTCATGCCAACATAGAATACCCTGCGCTCTTCTTCAAGATATCTCAAATAATCAGCCGCAGACTGGTTTTTTCTGGTTAATGGAAACTCTCCAAAAATATTGTCAATCAGAAACACCCTGTCAAATTCAAGGCCTTTGGTACTGTGAATGGAAGACAAGATAATATTATTGCCATGTCCTTCTTTAGAATCTTTCAAAAGCATTCTAAGATAATCCAGATTGCTCAGAAATCCAATAATATTTTCAGAGTTTCTGCATATCTCTTTAGTAATCTCAACATTCAGAAACATGGATGAATAAGTGATGCGGCCATCTTTTTCCATTCTGCTGAGATAATCCTCATAGCCCATGTCATATCGGATATAT
>DMAP01000234.1 GCA_003446975.1 Clostridiales bacterium
ATAAGCATTTGCGGATATGATTTCACCATCCAGTTCTTTCAGCTTCTGTCCTGTTTCCCATATCTTAAGATCCATGTAACGATCCAGCTTTTCATAGACATTATCCCCTGTTACCGCCGCAATCTTTAATCCCTTCAAGTTATGTTTCATGGCGATGGCGCTTACCACCTCAGCCGCACTTTCCGGATTGGCGGCTCCCATATTGGTGATGATCTTTACGCCATATTTATAGGCTAGGGGCAACGCTTTTTCCATCCGGTACTCCAACAGTTCATTGTATCCCTTGCTTGGATCTTTCAATTTGTTTTGCTGGGCTATGGCGATGGTTCTTTCAGCCAGGCATTCATAACAGATATAATCGATGTTGCCTTTCTCAATCAATTCCAAGGATGGTTCCAACCGATCGCCTGCATAGCCTGCTCCGCTGCCTATTCTCAATTTTTTCATCTAAAGTCTCCTCCCTTACACCCATCAAATTATATGTTTGATGAATATGCTGGTTTTTAAACTGGAATTACTCCCATAACTACTGCAACAACAAGCATGACAATTGTAACCATAAAAGCATAAGGTATGGTTTTCTTTTGATGGTCCCCTAAATCAACACCCGTCAAGCCTATCAAGAGAAAAGTAGCTCCTGTCAAAGGACTGACTGGGAATCCTGTTGTCATCTGCCCTAATATCGCTGCTCTGCCAACACTGATAGCATCTACGCCAAATTGAGATGCAGTACTTGACAATACAGGTAAAACACCAAAGTAGAATGAATCAGGATCAAACAATAAGCTTGCTGGCATCGATATCACGCCTGTTATCAATGGGATTCTGGCTCCTAGAGATACCGGTATGGCTGTAACAGCCGCCTCAGCCATTGCGGTAATCATCCCAGTTCCTGACAAGATGCCTGTAAATGCACCTGCCGCAAACAAAATACTAGCCATCATCAAAGAGGCTTTGGCATGGGCATCAATTCGTTCTCTTTGTTCCTTAACATTCGGATAATTTGCGATTAATGCGACAGCAAAGGCTATCATAAATACTACTTGAGGTGGTAGTTTTCCTGAAACCAATGTTGCCACAGCAATTATAATCATTAAAATATTGACGATAAATAGTTTTGGTCTTTCCAATGCAGCCTTATTATCATCTTGCTCATAAGTTGTATCTACATCTGCTGTTTTTGAACCAATTAGTTTTCGTTCTTGTTTTCCCAGTAGGAATGCGACGAAAATAACAGCGGCCAAACCAATCAATACAGGAATCAGTAAGGGATTGAAGAGTTCTGTTACAGAGATTTCCAATGAGGTTGCCGCTCTTATTGTTGGACCTCCCCATGGAAGAACATTCATCGTACCTGCCGACAAAGCAACTATTGTAGCAAGAGTGGTTCTTCTCATCCCCATTGCATCATAAAGTGGTAATAGAGCAGGAATAGAAATTAAGAATGTTGTTGCTCCCGAGCCGTCCAAATGTGCAAGCATCCCTAAAATAGCAGTGCCGATTGCTATTTTCACGGGGTCATTACCTACGACCTTCAGAATTTTTTTAATTATTGGACTAAAAGTCCCTGCATCAGTTAAAATTCCAAAAAACAATATGGCGAAAATAAACATTACGCCAGTCGGTGCAATAGATCTTAAACCATTGGTTATAAAACCTGCTACCTGTCCTCCAAAACCTCCTAGAACTGCTGTGATAATTGGAACCAGTATCAATGCAACAACTACTGATGCCTTTTTTGTCATTACTAGTGCAAGTAGTACTACAATTGTTACAAATCCTAAAAATGCTAACATAAAAAACCTCCTAAATTTATATTGCTTATTTATTAACATTTGCAACTATCGTGCCAAACAAAAACAACTTAAATTCAGGATTTTCATAAAGCTAATTTCTAAACATTTAGAAATGCTTTTTTTGAATGTTTTATGCAAATCGCTCTCTGCGTTTAAAAATAGTATCTTGAGCATTTCTATCATATGAGAAACGTATTCCTAAACATTCTAATATTTTAGATTTATTTGATTTTGTTGTATAGGGTAGCTAGAGATATGCCTAGATTAGCCGCTGCCGCTCTTTTTCCTTCTATCGTATCTCCAAAGATGCTTATTGCTTTCTTAATCTCTTGAACTTCTATTCTTTTTATGGTCTCAGATAACTTATTAATATATACGTCGTCCTTGTTGGCTTTCAAATAATCTGACTGTACTCTAAGCGGCAAATCTTTATAATCGATACAGTAATCTTCCATCATATTGAAAGCAAACTCAATGGCATTTTTTAGTTCTCGGATGTTGCCTGGCCAGTCATAAAGATATAAGCACTCCCAAGTTTTTTCCTTTATATCAATTCTCCTTCTAAGCCTGTTCTCTTCTTTTTTTACAAATTCCTTAACCAAAGGTATGATATCGTTTTTTCTCATTCTCAAAGGTAAAATATTTAGAGGGAAAACAGCTATTCTGTAAAACAAATCTTCCCTGAATTCATTTTTCTTGATCATATCCTCCAAATCTCTATTGGATGCGGTAATCAACCTGACATTTATCGGTATTTCCTTAATGCCACCAATTCTTCTTATTGTACCTTCCTGAAGTGTTCGCAGTAATTTTGACTGAAGGTTGAACTCCATTTCAGATATCTCATCCAAAAAAATAGTACCTGAGTTAGCTGCCTCAAAAAGACCTACTTTGCCCTCTTTATTGGCGCCTGTGAAAGAACCTTCCTGATAACCAAAAAGTTCACTTTCCAACAGACTATGATTGAATGCGGCACAGTTGATAGCAACAAATGGACCATTTTTTCGATTGGAGTGATTGTGGATTGCCTGTGCATATAGCTCCTTGCCTGTGCCGCTTTCTCCGAGTATTAAAACAGATGTGTCATTCAAAGATATTCTCCTGGCCATTTTTTTAACTGCTATTGACGATTCATCTTCGCTTACAATGTCATCAAATGTGTATCTTGCTTTTTGAATCGATTTAATTCGGTTTTCCAAGCTTTTAATTTCATTTTTATAGATGCTGACTTCATGGGTTAATTCCAGAACTTCTTTTATGCCAAGCACCAAAGAAATCCCGCCAATTATTTCTTTATTATTATCAAATATTGGAGACATATTGACGATATATTCAACACCATCTTCCATCCGCAAAGCTCTTAAAATGTTTTCACCGCTATTTAATACATTTGGCAGTCTGGCACCAGGTCTTGCATTTTTTAATGGTTTACCTACTATTTCATCAAATAAGACACTGGTAATTCTTGTATAAGCAGGATTTACGTATTTGACTATAGCATCTTTATCTATTATTAAGACACCATCATGCAACGAATCTAGAATTAGCTTATTGACACCTTCTATGCAAAGTGTATCTCCCTCTTTGAACTGCTTCAATTGAAAACCTCCATTATCTTTCGTTTTTATGTATAGACCTTAAGATTTCAAATAATCCGGAAAAAAATCTCCTGTTGCTTATTTTTAAAACACCTTCAATCATTTCTATTGATACCATGTCCCCACCCATCATTGCAATTGTTCTCAATGGTGATTCATATACGAAATGCCACATCATTCTATAGGTTGGATCCGACTCGTCTTTTATGCCTGTATGTTTTTTCAGACCTCTTCTAAGCATGAATCCAATCAACTTGCCTATCATTGTTCCTTGGATATCCTCCAATGAGGAGTTAAGGGTGTGTGGCTTGGTCCCTCTGGGTGGATAATTAGGCAGATTTCTGCCATATAACGTAATAAACTCATTTTCTTCAACTTGGAAATTTTTTCTGTGGATTTCATAATAGACCGGTGTTGATTCTCTAAAATCAGGCAGTTCGATATTTTCTGTTATTGATTCAACATAAACTGTATCCTTTAATCGAATATCAGCCGATGAGGCTCCTATTAGTATCTCGAATTCTCCCTCTTCCACATGCCAATCATTGCCATAAGTATTGAATTAAGCGAATCCTCTACGCTCAAAATTAAAAATCAGCTCTTCTTCCTCTCCTGGATTCAGGAAGATTTTCCTAAATCCTTTCAACTCCCTATCCGGTCTGAATGGTGTCGATAAAATGTCTCTCACGTATAGCTGCACTATCTCTGCGCCAGGTCTATCTCCTATGTTTTTGATGGTAACTCTCACATCAATAGTTTCATCTTCTTTGAATCTTTTTTGACTGATTTTCATATCTTTATACTCAAATACCGTATAACTGAGTCCGAAGCCAAAGGGAAATAGAACATCTTTTTGTGCTGTGATGTAGTATCTGTAACCAACATAGATGCTTTCACGGTACTCTGCCCTTTGGTCATTGACAGAAAAATATGCATTGGAAGGATTGTCTTCCAATCTGATAGGATAGGATTCTGTTAATTTGCCAGATGGATTAGCAATGCCAAATAAAACATCCAACATGGCACTTGCTCCAGCCTGTCCTCCTAGATAGGTATGGATCAAACCTTGTACACTTTCAATCCATGGCATTTCCATTGGCGAACCACCATTGAGGACGACGACCACACGTTGATGGATATCTGATATTCTCTCGATAAGATAGTTATGGGATTCAGGCAATCTCATATGTGGTCTGTCAAAGCCTTCAGATTCAAACTTTTCAGGCAAACCAGCCATTACAACCACAATGTCCGCTTCTGATGCTTGATCGCATGCCTCGTCTATTAAATCCATATCGATTGTCTCATTACTAAGGTCATAGCCCTTTGCATAGATGAAATCAATCTTCCGATTCTTTAACTCTTCATAAACGCTTTCTAGCCGAGTGGGATTGATTAATGAGCTGCCCGCACCCTGATATCTTGGAGATTTTGCAAACTCTCCTATCAAAGCTATTCTGCAATGTTCCTTTATTGGCAGGATTTTTTTATTATTCTTAAGCAGAACAATCGATTCAGAGGCCACTCTCCTGGCAACTTGGTGGTGTTTATCTGCGTCATACTTATAGTCATAGACCCTATTGTCTTTTGATTTTAAAATCAAATCCACCAATCTTTCAGCCGATCTGTCAACTGTTTTAACACTTAGTTTCCCTTTCTTGACAGCTTTGATGATTTTCTTATCATTGACACCTCTGGAAGTTGGCATCTCCAAATCAAGTCCTGCATCAACTCCTAATACTCTGTCATTGCAGGCTCCCCAATCTGTAACAACCACCCCTGAAAATCCCCATTCTTCTCTGAGTATATCCGTCAGAAGTTTTTTATTCTCACAACAATACGTGCCATTTATCCTATTGTAAGCACCCATAACGGTCCATGGACGGGATTTTTTAACTGCAATTTCCATACCTGTCAAATATATTTCTCTCAAAGCCCTCTCATCAACAATTGAATCTATGATCATTCTAGATTTTTCCTGGTTATTTGCAGTAAAATGTTTAAGTGAAGTTCCTATTCCCATTGATTGGACACCATCAATGAAAGCAGCGGCCAACTCTCCAGTCAGATAAGGATCTTCAGAAAAATATTCGAAATTCCTGCCACAAAGAGGCGATCGTTTGATATTGGCACCCGGTCCCAACAAAACAGAAACACCCTCCTGAAGGCACTCCTCTCCTAAAGCCTGGCCTATTTCAAACATTAAATTTCGGTCCCAAGAGCATGCAGATGTGGCTGTTGTGGGGAAGCAAGTTGCCGGGATACTTTCATTGACCCCAATATTATCAGATTTCCCTTTTTGTTTTCGCACGCCATGTGGTCCATCGGCCAAAAAAATGGAAGGAAGCATCAGTCTAGCGATTCTCTTGGTAGTCCAAAAATCTTTTCCTGAACATAATGAAGCCTTTTCATTCAGACTCATTGATTGAACTAATAACCTGCTGTCCAATTTTTACCTCCTGATTACAGGAAACATTGAAATTCAACTTTATTGCCTTCCATGTCATTCGCAAAAAACTGATAGATAGCAAACTCCTCTTTTTCTGTAGGTTTTGTCAGTATCTCTATACCAAAATCTCTTACTTTTTCATAGTATTCATCGACAGTTTGTCTGTCTTTCAAAACAAAGCAGATAATGTTAGATGAACTGGTTCTCTCAAGATGGGTGCAAAAGCCCACTGCACCAGAAAGTGTCTTGTATATTCTGCAAACACCTTGGTCTTTTAAAAGTTCTAACCCCAAGCAATCGTGGTAGAAACGATGAACCGTCTCAAGGGATAAGCACTGGAAAAATGTGATGATCGATTCAATCATGGTAACCCCCAAGGCTAAGCCCTACTTTTTAAAAACACTGACATTTTAGAAAGAAATGCCAAAAGAACAACAAGAGATAATAAGACTAAAGTGTCTTTCGCAAGTTTTTTAAACCTTTCTTGTCTAGTCAGACCAAACATTGCAAATAACCGTATCCCCAATCCAAGTGGCAAGGTAGATACTACAGTATACAAATAGACACTGTACGGTTCAGGAAAAGAGAATGGTAAAAGAATCGGACCTACCAAAGAATATAGTCCTAACCAAATGAAGTAAAAGCCTAAAACCGTTAATAATACACTTAATGTTTTTTTCATCAAACTCCTCCATATTTATTTGGATTCAAAGACTAGATCAGCTCCATCTCAAGAATAGTGTTAAAAGGATAGAATTCAACGAGAGCAACCCTTTCAATGGTAACCTCCATCGCTTGAAAATCCCTGCTTAATATTTCTATGCCTTTGATATGCATATCAATCTCATTATTCAGAATCATTGTGCAGTGGGGCACCCAAATCTTTGGTTTGTAATGGCCCCAATAATATTTCCGTATGCCTTGTCTTCTGATTTCGTTGTATAGCGCACTCTGTATGCTCAGCAATCTGACAGATGGTTTTGGAGACAGAAATGTCACTCTCTCTTCCCCGGGGAAAACACCAATACTGTTGAATATCAAGTCAAATTTTTTGATTTGACTGAAAATTGATTGAACGATTTCTCTCAGTTTTTTTATGTCTTCCATCTCAGAATAATAAACAGCTAAAGAGATATGAGGTCTTCCACCCTTCAGATGCATGAAATCTCCGCCTCCTTCATCATGAAGCAGTTTCCAATAGCTTTTGATTTTTTCCTCGCTGCTCTTATCAAAAAGTAGCTCTACAGAATAACCCATCACAAAAATCCTTTCCATTGATCAATCGGATACATTCATTATATCATCATTGGAAAGGATTTTCATTTGATTTATCAGCAATCTTCAGCCTCTCTGGCCACATGATTGTTTTTCTCTAGAATTTCAATTGCTCGAGTTAAGTTTTTTTCACTCACCAGAACAATAGGACCGGTGCATCCCATACCTCTTTCAGCATATACATCTTCATGCCATAACATTTGGACAGCTGATTCCAGATCCATGATGTCAATTCCTGAAATCTGAGCAGTTACAACTTCTTTGTTGGGCATTAGAATCTGTTTTTCGGATTTGATTGATCCTTTTGTTAGCTCATACAGTATGTTTTCAAGTCCAGCGGCCTTTGCCTTTTTAAACTCATCCTTAGACTTTTCAATTAAATTGCCTTTTGCCAGTTTAGCAGCATATCTGATAGCATTGGCTACTACTGGAATCCCTGATGCCCTAGACAGGATCAAGATGATTTTGTTGTAGTTCTCACCAATTCCAGGTCCATATCCATAACCTGCCGATTCATAATTGCCTCCGGTGGTGTATGAGGAAAAAACTTTCATCATGATATTGCCGGTAAGTGTATCAGCCACCATTACATCTGAGGAGCCTGACAGCAAGTCATTGCCTCTCATAACACAGCCACCGTCGGCTCTGACTGATTCACCAAAATTGATCTGATAGCCATTTGAATTCAGTTTTTTTAGAGCTGACTCCACTTGTCTACTTCCATCAAGATTGAGTATGCCTACCGATGGATTCTCAATGCCCATTGTCTTGGCGGTAATAATGCCATAAAGCGTATTTTTGACCATTGCCTCCACTCGATTGGTAGAAGCGGTTCCGGTTGTGGTGGCCAAAAAGATGTCCTTTCCTAAGCCCGGTGTGATGGCTTTGCCGACAGTTGCCACGCCAATAGGAAAATTGTAATGCATGGTGACACATGCGTCTATCTCACCATTTTCAAGGAGATCTTCCATTTTTCTGTACATTTCGTCTTCCGTATTGGATTCTGCAATCCGCAGTTCGGTATCCACTTTGGGTCCAATTAATACAACTTTTAAGTCATCATTTTCCTTTTGGGCTTTTTCAGCCCCCTTGATGACATTTTCAATGCCATGTTCGCTTCCTAGGGTTGTGATGCCAACCCTTGATTGACTGCCAAATTTTCCCGAGTCTATAGCTTCACCGATTTCAAGAAATATCTCGCCAATCATCTTTTTTGATTCTTTCAACTTATCCATCATCAGCCTCCTACTCCTTGATCAGGTTGGCGCCGAAATCTCTCATAGCTTCCGCTATCAATTTCTTTATTTCCTGTTTCGATACTGCTGCATTATCATCCATTTTTCTGTTTTGCTCCAAAATAACAGAAACCCCATCAAACAAATTCGTCATTCTTGCCAGGAATAAACTCCCTTTTCCAACTATCATGGCACGTTTGATGTTGCCTGCCAAAAGCTCTTCTCTGGCAAACCCTACATATGGAACGCCTGAAGGGATATGTCCTTGTGTTGGTGCCCAACCTTGCATGCCGTGCTTTTTGACAAAATCCATCAGGTCATTTTTATCCATTTCACCTCTCTTTACCGCAAGGGCACCAATCATCTTATAATTCGATAATGGAACATCTCCAGCCCCTGCAGGTTTGGTGACATCAGGATTCTGCATTTCGACTGAATACTTGTCAACGTCTGTAATTTTCATATTGCCTTTGTCTAGTGGCATGGTGATCAAAGCCGTAATAACAGCTTGGGGAGAAGATCCGGTACCCACATTGTGTTTGCCCACCAGATCATTTCTGATGATCGGATTGATACCGTCGTTCTCGCTGACCAATATTCCAAAGCCTCCAAGTACATCCTCAAGGATTGGCATACCTTTCTTGACATGATCCTTGCCGTTCATTCCCAGCTTTGCAGTTGCACCACCTGCCACAATAGCGACATTTTTATAGACTCCTGCCTGAACCAATGCGGATGCTTGAATGAGGGCGTGTGTCGGCGCGGCACAAAAGCCTCTGATATCAGACCCAGTGGCATTTACCGCTCCAGCAATCTCAGCGATAGCCTTGGCAAAATTTCCACCACCCCTTTGATTCATGTCTCCACATGCTTCTTCTGAACATTCTATAATGTAATCTATTTCATCGATTTCCAGGTCGACATTGTTGATCAGGTGCTTCAGGGCCAGTATACCTGATGCTTTCGACACAATATTCTCGAACATGATGTGGGCTGTCAAATTCACATCGGAATCATGTGCTTTCTTGACGCATCCTATAAGATTGCCATCATTGTAGATTCCCTCACCGTGATTTTCGTCTACTTCCTTTTGAATGACATCAATATCAATACCTTCTTTGATTTTCGAAGCGTACTGATCTCCAAACAAAGGATGATTTGCCAGTTTTTCTTTAACTGTTTCTGAAAAATTTCTCTCAAGCATGACCAAATCAAATGAATCGGACAGTTTCATCAGTCCTATGAATTCATCCTGTGGCATTATCTCTCCGAATTTCCCAAATCGCTGCTTTATTTTGACATCTTTATCATACCAAGGCATCTCCAGTGTATCCAGATCCTCAGGTTTCATATTTCCTATATATACCTGGCTGGGAGCGTAATTCAAGACCTGTTCATATGTTCTAATATGAGCCCCTATTGCCTTGATATATTCTGAGTTTGGATTAGCCGTTTTTTCCATCGTTTGTGTGGTTCCATTGTGTATGATCATATCCGGTGTGTTCACCAGAATATAGCTTGTTCCTTTCACTACCGAATGACTCATTTTATCCTCCGATTATTGAAAATCAGGGTATTAATTTTTACAAAATAATACCCTGTCTGTTATGGTTGCTCGTTCTTAGCAGTATTTACAGAACTGATCTCTGATGGATGCCATTTCATTAATGATGTCGTCCACATCGAGAACCATTTCCATCATGCCAATCTGAT
>DMAP01000422.1 GCA_003446975.1 Clostridiales bacterium
TTTCATGAGGATTCATTCCGGCTGCAGGTTCGTCCAGCAGCAATATTCTTGGTTTAGTGGCCAGTGCCCTCGCAATTTCAAGCTTTCTTTGCTTCCCGTAGGGTAGATTTTTGGCCAGGGTATCGGCATAGACCTGCATATCAAATATCTTAAGAAAATCCAAGCACTCTTGATGGGCTATCGCTTCTTCACGCCAGTATCGTTTAGAACGAAATATCCCTTCTATCGCAGTATATTTCATTTCATTGTGATAGGCTATCTTGATATTATCTATTACTGAAAGATCCTTGAATAATCTGATGTTTTGAAAGGTTCTGGCAGCTCCCATGCTGACAATCTGGTACGGCTTTTTACCTAAAATACTGACACCATCCAATGTTATATCACCCTCTGTGGGCAAATAGACACCGGTAAGCATATTGAAAATGGTTGTTTTACCGGCACCATTCGGACCGATAAGACCTACAAGTTCATGGTCATCGACAGATATTTCAAAATCATCAACAGCTTTCAAACCACCAAAGCGCATTCCCAATCCTTTAGTTTCCAACAATGCCATATCAGTCACCCTCCTCTAAGTTCTTACGTGATGAGAAAAATTGATTATGTCTTAGTTTATAAAGAAAGCCTGAAAGGGAAAACTCTGTTGTGCCAAATAATCCTTGAGGTCTGAAAATCATCATCACAACCAACAACCCTGAATAAATCAACAATCTGTAGTTGGCGAAATCCCTTAAAGCTTCCGGCAGGATGGTCAATACAATCGCCGCTATGACAGAACCAGTCAAGCTACCCATACCTCCCAACACGACTATGACGAGAATCTCAACTGATCGCATGAAGTTGAAAGTGTTAGGGTCAAGAAAAGCAATAAAATGGGCATACATGCCACCCCCTATGCCAGCAAAAAACGCTGCTATAGCGAAGCCCATAACTTTATATTTTGTTGTTTGAATACCGACAGCCTCAGCGGCTATCTCATCCTCACGTATCGATTTGATGGCTCTTCCATGTCTTGAGTTGGTCAATGTATACAATATTGTGACAACAATAACGGTAATCCAGAATATATTGTCAATATTGGATATCCTGGGGATACCCGTCAGCCCTTGGGCACCGCCAGTCATGCGGATATTATTGATAAAAACCCTAATAACCTCTCCAAATCCCAGGGTTATTATACCAAGGTAATCACCTTTAAGCCGAAGAGCCGGAATTCCGATTAGAATACCAATGACACCTGCGAATATGGCCGCCAGCAGCAATGACATGATTAGTATCAAAGTTGGAGGCATACCACTTCCTCTCAGTGACATGGCTGTAATGGCCGACACATAGGCGCCGATAGCCATAAATCCTGCGTGACCTAATGCCAGTTGGCCCAGAAAGCCGGTAGCAAGATTGAGACTGGTTGCGAGAACAACATTGATACAAATAAATATGATGATTCCGATATAATATCTACTCAAAACACCGTTTGCTATAAAAAATTTCAGCAATGCATAAAGGAGAATGATAGCTACTAAGTTCATTATGTAGTTCTTGATGGATGTTTTAGCCATACTTACACCTTCTCTCTTTCATTTTTGCCAAGTATGCCGGTTGGTTTGATCAGTAGAACAATAATCAGTATTCCAAATACAATCGCATCCGACCACTGGCTTGATATGTAGGCCTTGGCAATCGTTTCAATCATGCCGATTACAAACCCGCCAAGCATAGCGCCGGGAATAAGACCGATGCCTCCCAATACGGCTGCTACAAAAGCTTTTAGACCAGGCATGACACCCATTGTCGGGAAAACCTGAGTATAAGCGACACTGTACAACACGCCTCCTAGAGCTCCTAGAGCCGATCCTATGGCAAAGGTGATACTGATAGTCTTGTTGACATTGATACCCATCAGAATAGAGGCTTCTTTATCTTCAGAAACAGCCCTCATTGATTTTCCGGGCTTGGTTTTCTTGACAAAGAAGTCCAACAGCACCATAAAAAATATAGATAGTGCGATTGTTGTTACCGTAACAGTTCCTATCTGAAGAGGCCCGATCATGATAGGGCGTTTTGGTATGATTGCAGGCATGATCTTAGGATCAGCACGGAATATGACCAACGCCAGATTCTGTAAAAAAAGACTCATTCCAATGGCAGTGATAAGGGCTGAGATTCTAGGTGCTTTACGTAAAGGTTTATAGGCAAGTGATTCAATAGTGACACCGAGAACTGCCGCCATGACCATAGAAACGATCAAAACCATGTAAAAAGGCATTCCTGTGGCGAAAACTGTAATAAAAGCAAAGTATGCGCCCATCATCATAATCTCGCCATGAGCAAAGTTAATAAGCCTGATGATACCATACACCATGGTATAGCCTAAAGCGATTACAGCATATATACTGCCAACAGACAAGCCGTTTATAAGTTGCTGTAAAAATATATTCAATCAAACTCCTCCTTTCCAAATCTGTTGTTTCAGAAAAAATTGTAGGAGAGAAATCCTCTCTCCTACAAAGATATTCGTTTAAGCGGATTATTAATTTCCTCCAACCTTACCGGCAACAACATGTTCTCCACCGATAACTTGAATGATTGTGATGCTCTTGTTAGGATCGCCATTCTCATCAAATGTTACATGTCCGGCTACGCCATCCATATCTGTTGCTTGCAATGCTGCGACAACAGCTGCTGAGTCAGTTGTTCCTGCTCTTTTGATAGCATCTGCCATGATTTTAGTCGAGTCATAACCTAAAGCGGCAAGTGCGTTCGGGCTTTTGCTCCACTTAGCTTCATAAGCTGATATGAAGTTTTGAACGATTTCAGCAGGGTCTGTTTTAGCATAGTGGTTGACTAGGTAGTGACCTTCTGCAACATCAGCATAATCAATCTCTATACCATCCCAGCCGTCTCCGCCCATACATACGACGTCGAAGCCCATTTCTTTAACCTGTGCAAGGATAACACCAACTTTTGCGATATAGTCAGGTAAGAATAACACGTCAGGATCTTGAGCTTGAATTTTAGTCAATACAGATTTGAAGTCAGCGTCGTTCTTAGTATAACCTTCATAGTTGGTTACTGTTCCTGTACTGGCAAACTGATCTCTAAAGGCAACAGCAAGTCCTTCTGAATACGGGTCTTCAATATTGTACAGNNNTAGAGCCTTGTTGCGGGTCGGTATAGCATGCTCTGAACACGTTAGGAGCATTGAGTGTTACTTCAAGGTTGGTAGCTGTTGGTGATAATACAGGCATACCGTCTTCAACTGCTATCTCCTTAATCGCTAGTGTAACACCACTGAAAGTTCCACCAATTAGTCCAACGATACCGTCTTGATCTCTCAATCTGTTATAAGCATTAACGCCTTCAGTCTTATCACCTTTTGAGTCATACGCGATGATTTCGACAGTTGCACCATTGATTCCACCGGCTGCGTTGATTTCTTCAGCGGCCAATTTAGCGCCTTCTTCAACAGCTACACCATACTGGCTATAATCACCGGTCAAAGGTCCGATAACACCAAGCTTAATAACTTGTGCCGGAGCTGCTGTTGTTGGTGTGGATCCACCGGCTGCACAGCCTGATAATACAGTAGATAAAACTAAAATAGTTATTATCACTAATACAGTAATTCTTTTCTTCATTTAAGAGTTCCTCCCCAAGAGTTTTGTAAAATTTATTCTTTATTGTATAGCAATACTAATAAATATGCAAGATATTTTTATTTAAATTTGAAATAAAATTACAGAATGTAAACAATTTGACTTTATAGGGGCGATTATTGTCTTTATATTGAAGACAGTAGAATTAGTGCACAAATTTCCGTTATGATGTACATAGCGCCACCTGCCCATTATATTACAATTACTTAACAATAATATGTCGATTCTTTCAATATTTAAAATATTCTTTTATTTTATAATAATATATTGACATGTCAACTTCTTTGTAACTAGACTGTTTTCTAATTAATATCTGTATTAATATAACATAATACAATAAATATACATAAAATATGTAAATTTACCGTTTGCCAGAAATAAAACACACAAAATGCGGGATTGACGAATAATTGGCATGTTAAAAATATTAAAGTTCGTAAAATACATAATATATACTTACATTTCATATAATTTCTGAATATATTTCCTAATATTAAAATTATAACCGAATAAAATATTAAGAAATCAAAAATACATTCGCTGTTTTGTTGACTATAAGATTCGATTCTGTTAATATATAGTGGGTCTTCAAAGAGGATTGTACATTGAAGATTGAATGAATAGTACATATGATACAATCATTATTGACACTGACTGCAGATTCAGCTGAAATGTAGAAAGTGAAAAGTGGAAAGTGGAAAGTAGAAAGAAGCAACAACAATTAGAATAAAGAGCGGCGAATAAATGTTTAGGAGGATTTCATGTCTAATTTAGTAATATTGGGAGCTCAATGGGGAGATGAGGGTAAAGGAAAGATTACTGATTATCTGGCAAAGAAGGCAGATTATGTTGTTAGATATCAAGGTGGAGACAATGCGGGTCATACGGTAGAACTGGGAGACCAGCAGTATAAGCTGCATCTGGTGCCATCAGGTATCCTGAATCCGGGAAAACCTTGTGTCATAGGCAATGGAGTTGTTGTTAATCCAGCGTCACTTGTCAAGGAAATCAAATATCTGAATGAGTTGGGCGTGTCGACTGATAGCCTGATCATATCTGACAGGGCGCATATTATTTTCCCTTATCATATCGTTATAGACAGGTTGGAAGAAGAAGACAGGGGAGATCTGAACATTGGCACTACCATCAAAGGGATAGGGCCTTGTTATAGAGATAAAATTGAACGAAGTGGCATCAGAATGTGTGACTTTGAAAATCGCACAGCTTTCGAAAAGACCCTCAGACATAATATAAGGAAGAAAAATGATCTCATTGTCAAATATTACGGAAGCGACCCTCTTGATGAAGAAAGCATGGTAGTGGAATATATGAGTCATATGGAGTCAATTTACAAGTATGTGACAGATGTGAATGTTGTGATGAGAGAAGCCTTTAAGAAGGATGCAAAGATTTTGTTTGAAGGTGCTCAAGGGACATTGCTGGATATAGATTATGGAACTTATCCATTTGTGACATCCTCCCATCCCACCACCTGTGGCATCTCGGCAGGAGCAGGCGTCAACCCCTACAGATTGGAAAGTGCACTGGGTGTCGTGAAGGCTTATACCACTAGAGTGGGGAAAGGTCCTTTCGTGACAGAGTTGAATAATGAGACCGGAGACTGGATCAGGGAGAGAGGATTCGAGTACGGCACCACAACCGGACGTGCCAGAAGATGTGGCTGGCTGGATATGGTGATGCTCAACTACTCGGCTGAAATCAACGGTTTTTCCACCATAGCCTTGACCAAACTGGATACGTTGTCGGACCTGGAATTGCTGAAAATATGCGTCGCATATAAACTGGATGGCGAAATTATTGATTATTTTCCGGCAAGCCTGGAAACTTTATCCAGATGTGAGCCTATCTACATCGAAATGGACGGCTGGAAGTTAGAGGATGTAAAAAGAGCTAAAACCTACAATCAATTGCCTAAAAACGCTAAACTATATGTTGAAAAAATAGAGGAATTGCTGGGATTGCCTGCTGATATCGTTTCGGTTGGACCAAAAAGAAATGAGACATTTATGAGAAAAGAACTATTTTAGTCAAGATATTTCCTTGACATGAAAAAACACATGTAGTATTATATCTAAGCGGTCAAGACCTGACCACTTTGACTCATTAGCTCAGTCGGTAGAGCATCTGACTTTTAATCAGGGTGTCCCGCGTTCGAGTCGCGGATGGGTCACCAAAAATGGAGAGGTACCGAAGCGGTCATAACGGGGCGGTCTTGAAAACCGTTAGGGTGAAAGCCCACGTGGGTTCGAATCCCACCCTCTCCGCCAATCTTCAGGAGAAGTACTCAAGTGGCTGAAGAGGCTCCCCTGCTAAGGGAGTAGGTCTTAACAGGGCGCGAGGGTTCAAATCCCTCCTTCTCCGCCAGACTTAGTTGTTCTGATGGAGTGTCTTAGACTTACAGGATCAGAGGGGTGTAGTTCAGTTGGTAGAACGTCGGTCTCCAAAACCGAATGTCGTGGGTTCAAGTCCTGCCACCCCTGCCAAATTACGCAGATGTGACTGGGTAGAGACTGGATTCAATTAGTATCAATGTAGTGTATTGTCGGGGTGTAGCGCAGCTTGGTAGCGCATCTGGTTTGGGACCAGAGGGCCGCGGGTTCAAATCCTGCC
>DMAP01000049.1 GCA_003446975.1 Clostridiales bacterium
TGCTTGCATTGAAACAAGCAAGACGAATCGGTTTCAGAGAAGAAGATTTGATTGATATCATAATGATTGGGATACCCGTCGCCATCATTGGTGCCAGGTTGTACTATGTTCTGTTCAATCTAGATTACTATAGCAATAATCCCGGAGATATTTTGAATATCAGAGGGGGTGGACTGGCCATACATGGCGGCATCATGGCGGCTGTACTAGCCGGTGCCATATTTTGTAAGGTTAGGAAAGTCAATTTTTGGCAGATTGCGGACATAACCGCCCCGAGCTTTATTATAGCGCAAGGGATCGGCAGATGGGGCAACTTTGTCAACCAGGAGGCTTATGGCGTTGAAACGACCTTGCCTTGGGCTATTTTGATAGACGGCAAGATGGTGCATCCAACATTTCTTTATGAATCTGTGTGGAGTTTTATGGTATTTTTCTTCTTGGTATGGTATAGAAACCGATACCATAAGTTCGACGGTCAGATATTTGCTTTTTACATCATACTTTATTCAATAGGTCGGTTTTTTATTGAGGGTTTAAGAACTGATAGTTTGTATGTGGGCGATTTCAGAGTTGCTCAGATTGTAAGCTTGACGCTTATCTTCACTGGGATTTTTCTGCTAAGACATTTGAAAAAGAAAAAAATAGATTAAATAATGGACAACCTGAAAGGAGCATTAACCGGCTCCTTTTTTTTATGTGAATTTCAACAAAAAAATAAAAAAAGTGGTGCAAAAAACCCACGTTGTGGTATAATATACCCATAAGGTGGTGGAAAAGTGTTTACTGGGGAATATTTTCACACATTTGATGTCAAAAGTAGAGTTATAATACCTTCAAAGTTTAGAGATGAGTTAGGCGACAATGTCTATATTGGAAAAGGATTGGACAAATGTCTTTTTGTGTACCCCAATAAAACATGGATAGAGTTTTCATCCAAACTAAAGCAGCTTTCTGTATTAAGTTCGGAACACCGCTTTTTTTCGAGAAGATTTTTATCAGGATTCACTGAATGCAACATAGATAAGCAAGGACGATTGCTGCTTCCTCCCAATCTTAGGGAATATAGTGATTTGAAAGATGAAGCTGTTATCATAGGCGTTTTGGACAGGGTTGAGATATGGAGTAAGAAGGTGTGGGAAGATTACTCCATGGATACTGAAATGAATTTCGAAAAGATTGCTGAAAAGATGTCTGAGTTAGGACTTGATCTATAGGAGGTCGATATGGAGTTTTCTCACAAACCGGTTTTATTTGATGAAACGATAGAAGGACTCAATATCACAGATAATGGAATTTATGTGGATTGTACTTTGGGAGGCGGCGGTCATACTTTCGAAATAGCTCAAAGATGCACCAATGGCAAAGTAGTAGCTATAGATCAGGATGAAGAGGCAATCAATAATTTCAGGAAAAAATTTGGATCGATCAACAATATCATTACAGTTCAAACTAATTTCAAAAATATAAGGCAGGTATTGAACAATCTATCTATAGAAGGAATAGACGGTGCTTTGATAGATTTAGGCGTTTCCTCTTACCAGCTGGATAACCCTGAAAGAGGATTTAGCTACATGAATGACGCACCATTGGACATGAGGATGGATTCAAATCAAAAGGTTACAGCCAGGCACATAGTCAATGGCTATACAGAAGAAGAACTCCGGAGAATCATTTCCGAGTATGGCGAAGAGAAATGGGCGGCAAGGATCGCTAAGTTCATTGTGGAAGAGAGAAATGCACATTTTATCGACACAACAGGCCAGTTGGTGGAAATTATTAAAAAGGCAATCCCAAAGGCGGCAAGAAGAGATGGACCACACCCGGCAAAAAGAACTTTCCAGGCCATAAGGATAGAAGTCAATAAAGAGTTGGAGATTATTGAAGAAACAATTGAGAGTCTTGTGCAAAAGATGAATCCAAAAGGAAGACTTTGTGTTATCACTTTTCATTCATTGGAAGATCGGATAGTAAAAAATAAGTTCCGCGAGATGGAGAAAAGCTGTATTTGTCCTCCCGGGCAGCCAATTTGCAATTGTGACAAGAAAAAAGAGATCAATATCATCACAAGAAAACCGATAACCCCATCATTAAAGGAAGTTGATGAAAATCCAAGATCCAGAAGCGCAAAACTGAGAATTCTTGAAAAAATATGAGGTGATAGCATGTCGGCAATAAGAGAAAAAACTTATATTGACTATAATGATATTGAAAGATACTATAGAATAAAAGAAGAAGCTATACTGAAATCCAAGCAGAAGCAATGCAAAAAAGAGAGCGCTAATATCCAACTCAAGTATTTTGTTTACGTTGCCGTTATGTTCATGTTAGCACTCGGAATTATTTTTAATTATGCGATCATTACCCAAAGAAAAATGGAAATCAATAACTTGAACAGACAAATAAGTATTCTAAATAAGCAGAAAGAAGATGTGGTAATTGCGCTGGAAAGCATAAAAAACTCCAATATTATTGAAGAAAATGCCATGAATTTTCTTGGGATGAATTATGCGAAGAGCAATCAAAATTTATTTGTTTCTGTCAATTATTCCAGCGTTTTGGAGAATAACTTCGCGTATGGAAATTATGAGGATAAAAGTGTATTCTTAGAAAATATTGTAGAAAAAACTTTTGCTTTACTTAAGAATGAGGGGATTTAGATGACAAAGCCAAATCTGAATATAAAAAAGAGAATCATTTTTCTAATGTTTCTTTTTTTTATATCTAGTGCCGCACTTGTGGTGAGATTGGGAAGCATCCAAATAATTGAGGGAGAAGCGTATAAGAAAGAGGCCTTTTCCCAATGGTCCAGGGATATCACCATCAATTCCAGCAGAGGCACCATTTATGACACGAAAGGAAAAAAACTGGCGGTTAGTATAAAATCAGATACTGTGGTATGTTTTCCCAGAGACGTTTTAAAATCGGTAAAAGCAATTGAAACGGAAGAGGAGAACAATCAGAACAGTTTTATTTTTGATTTCTTGAATATGTTCAGAAAAGGTGAGGTAGAAAGCCCGCAAGATAGCGAGTTAGATAAGACCGTCTTTGAAGATGAATCGACTGCAAACAAGACACCTGATGAAATAGCTGATCTATTATCAAGCATACTTGAGATGGATAGGGATGAAATCTTTTTGATGATTACAGGAGACACCGATTATGTTACCATAAAAAGATGGATATCTGTTAAACAGGCAGAAGAAATTAAAGCTTTAGGGCTCAGTGGAATAAGTGTCATTGAGGATAACCAGAGAATATACCCATACAATAATTTCGCTTCTC
>DMAP01000156.1 GCA_003446975.1 Clostridiales bacterium
TAACTCTGTAGCAGGTTCTTTGCCTTCAAAAGCTCCAAATGCGTCATAAGCTTGTGCAACGGCGTCTGACATAGCGATTGCCAACTCCGCACCGCCAGTCAAAATCAGGTTGATGTTCTCACCTGATGCACCAGTTGATTGTGCTGATGACCTATAACCCAACTTGTTTTGGAACACACTTGAGAAAGCGCCGCCTATTGGGTAATACAAACCACTGGTCGGGCCAGTCGCTACTGTTATAAAATATTGGCTTCTATCTAGTTCCGGTTCGCCTGCTGTTGTTTCAGCTCCCGAGGTTGTTGGGGCTGCTGTTGTCGGTGCTGGAGCGGATCCACCACATGCGCTTAAAACCATAGCCAGTACTAAGACAACTGACAATAAAGCTGCTATTCTTTTTTTGTTCATAAAATATTTCCTCCTTAAACTGTTTTCTTAATTGCTTATAATATGTAGCAATTATCATGCCAATGATTTATCAAGCATTAATAAATATCCATACTAAAATAATTAGGTTGATATCAACGTTCGTATCGATTGCACGTTTTGCTTGATTTGCTTAATCAACCAAAATAATACGGCAAAAATTGCCGTGCGGTATTTTTTGCCGTATTATTTTTATTTGATGTCATATTCATTTATTTTATTTCTCAGACCTCTCTCACTGATTCCCAGCATGGCAGCTGTGGCTTTTCTGTGTCCCTTATTGATTGCAAGCGCTGCCAGAATCAGTTGCTTTTCGGCTTCTTGCAGTGTTAGACCTGCCAGATTATTCACGCCTAAACTCACGCCAATCCCCAAATCCAGTTCGCTGGTGTCTCTTGCTGATATATTCTTTACCTTAGCAGGCAGATTATCGACCTCAATGGTGTCTCCTGGTGCGAGGAGGACGCTATATTCCAAGATGTTTATCAGTTCCCTCACATTACCGGGGTAATCATAATCCATCATCAATGTCTCAGCTTCCTTTGAAAACCAAATCACTTTCTTATCCAAAGCTTTATTGAAAATCTCTATAAAATGCCTGAACAACAATGGCATGTCTTGCTTCCTTTGTCTCAATGGAGGTAGTTCGATCTCAAAAACATTTAATCTAAAATATAGATCCTCTCTAAACTGACCCTCATCAACCATTTTCTTTAAATCCCTGTTTGAAGCAGCAATAAACCGAACATCCAACTCCACAGGAATGTTGGCACCAAGGGGTGTGAATTCTCTCTGTTGCAATACCCTTAATAGTTTAGCCTGAAGATGAATCGACATATTACCGATTTCATCCAAAAAGATCGTACCATGGTTGGCATACTCGAACTTCCCCGTTTTATCAGCCACAGCACCTGTAAACGTACCTTTCTTATGTCCGAACAGTTCCTCCTCCAATAAGGTTTCCGGAATAGCCGCGCAGTTCAAAGCAACAAAATTGCCTTCTTTGCGTTTACCTGCATAATGAATGGCTCTGGCTACCAACTCTTTACCGGTTCCACTTTCGCCAATAACAACCACACTGGTATCAACATCTTTAAGTTTATCTATCAAACTAAAGATTTTTCGCATTGAGGGACTTTCGCCGATTATGCCGTGATAGGACACTTCAGTCAAAAGAACATCATTTTGATTGTCTGTTTTTTCATTTAGCCGTTGATATTCTAAAGCCTGTTCGATAGCTTTACCCAGTTCATCCAGATCGAGTGGTTTAGTCAGGTAGGTAAATGCCCCTTTTTTTATTGCATCGACAGATGACATGATAGTTCCAAAAGCTGTCATGATAATCACCTGAACCGACTTGTCGATATTCTTGATATCTTGCAAAACGTCTATGCCATCCACCTTGCCAATCTTTAGATCAAGAAGTACGAGATGATAATGTTTTTTAAGCATTTTTTTAAGTCCCTCTTTTGGATCTGTCGCGGATTCCACATTGTATTGGTCTTCCAAGGCAAATGTGAGTGAGGAACATATGGCTTTTTCGTCATCTATTATTAACAAGTTCTTTTTCATTAAATACCCCTTCAAAAGTAATAAGAATATTGGAACCCCTATATTTTTCACTATTTATTTGAATTGTGCCTCCATTGTCTTCCACCATCTGCCTTGACAATGGCAACCCTATTCCACTTCCACCTGGCTTAGTCGTATAGAATAATTCAAATACATTTTTCGTTTCCTCCTCAGTCATGCCAATGCCATTGTCTTCAACAGATATACAAATCTTCTCATTCATTCTGAAAGTATGGATATTGATTATATACTCCCTATGATCTGTTACTTCAGATTTTCTTTCGTTAATCGCATCAATGGCGTTTAAAATCAAATTGATAACAACTTGCTTTAATTGATTCACGTCTACCATTACATAGTACGCATCCTTCGAATTCCAGTTTAGAGATATCTCGTTTTTCTTAAGTACCGGAGCAAAAAGTAGTGAGCAATAGTCAATCACATCCGTAATATTCGCCATTTCTATAATCTTTTCTCTAGGCTTGGCATAGTCAATCAATTGCTCTATTAGCTTATTGACTCTTTCTACCTCGTGTGGCACAACTGTAGCAATATGTTTCTGGAAATCTACATTGTCTTTCTTTCTTGGTAGCAATTCTATGTATGTCTTAATCGACGTCAACGGATTTCTGATTTCATGGGCAATACCTGATATGATATGAACCAAAGCCTGATTTTTTTCTTTTTCCTGGGCTTGTGCTCTTAGGATTTTTTCTTCGGTTATATCTTCAACGGTTATTATAGCGCCTCTGGTTGCTTTGTTATGGTCAAATAATGGATAGATGACATACCTGAATGTCCACTTTCCCTCAGCTGTCAGATATGCCATTTCCTTTTCAATGAAGCTTTCACCACGCTTGAGCACGCGTTCAATGTTGCCAAGCATCAGATTAATGGGCACCAGCTCGTAAATGCTTTCGCCAGTCAAGGGCTTATCGCAGCCACAAAGTTTCATAGAGCTCTCGTTCATTGAAATAATCTTGCCCTCGTTATCGAATATGACGATACTTCTGGGGCTGCTTTCCACGATGAGATTCTTCAAATCATTGCTCTGTCTGATTTCTAATATTTTCTCCTCCAGTTGCTTGTTCGAATCACTTAGTTCTTTGGTTTTAATATTGACCTTGCGTTTCAATTGAAGATTCAGTAGAAGCCCAGCTAGAATTACAATTGAAGCGCCTATAGAGATCACAATGAGATTTCTGACCATTTGCTTCTGTCTTTCCAAATTTCTGTCATTGACCCATCTACTGTAAATATCTTCGTACTCCCCACTAAGCTTGATGTCCCTTAAGGAGGTGTTGATCAGTCTCATTAGACCGGGCATTTCATGATTTACTACCACATGGTAATAGACCGGTGTTTCGTAAACATCACTGATGGTGTACTCATTTGCGAGATTGTACTTGTCAAAAGTATATTCCGCTACATGCCTTACGCCAATCATGGTATCCGCTCTCCCCATCAGCAGCAGCGCTATGACGGATTCCTGGTTAAAGGCCAGGTTGAAATTTGCTTTTTTTAAGTTCTTAACAAACTCATATTCCGTTGAATCTCTTTCAACCGCGATGATAAAAGGCTCTATATTTAGTTTGTTTCTGATTTCCTCTGCCTGGTCGGTAGGCATGATAAAAGACACCTTGGATTGCACCAGACTATCGCTAAAATCCATGGTTTCTTCCAATGATCTTGAATATCTTATTCCCAGAATCATTTCAATCTCTCTGCGTTGAAACATCTCTATGGCTTCATTAAGTGGCATCGGTACCAATTCGATATCTAGATTGCTTTCCTCAGCGATCCGTTTCATCAAATCAATCAACAGGCCTTTATATTCGCCTTCCTCATAGTATTGATAAGGCGGTAGATTAGGATCAAAAGCAACCCTAAGCAAATTGACATTGGTAGCATAGACATAGTTGTCCTGAATAATTGCCAACAAGCCAATCAATAGCACTGTAATCCATGTGGATATCAATATTCTTTTAATCATTTAATCACATCTCTCATTATTTGATACGCAAAAACAACGCTTTTATCCTTCTATAATATCAGAAAGGGATAAAAGCGTCATTAGTTGTTTTATATTAATATACTGATAACTTACTTCTGCTTCAACAAATCCCGTATCTCTGTCAACAGTTGTACGTCTGCTGGAGGCTCTGCAGGTGCTGCTGGTGCCTCAGGCTCCGGCTTCTTCTTCGCTTTCTCGATCATGCGGATCATGATGAATATAACAAAAGCTATAATCACGAAATCAACAATATTCTGAATGAACTGACCATAAAGCATGGCGACCTCAGGTGTTTCGCCTACTGCTGGTTTGATGATCCATCTGAGTGTCTTGAAATCCACGCCACCCAAAATCACACCTATCAGAGGCATGATGATGTCATTGACAAAGGAACTGACAATCTTTCCAAAAGCGCCTCCAATGATTACCGCTACCGCCAAATCAATTACATTCCCACGCATTACAAATTTCTTGAAATCCTGTACCATATAAAGACCCCCTAAATTTATGAAATTTCACACGAAAAAATCATTCGTATCCATATCATTTTATCACCTAACAGCCGTCTTTACTATATCTGTAAAAAATATCCGTGATAAATATTTCACTCCAGTAATTTGGTGACCGCAATATAGTCAAGCTCGTCATAATCCTTTGCCATTAGGAGCAACTCATAAACCAGTCTGGAAACCGGCAGCGGCATGTCGCCTGATGAATCCAGGGCTATTTTCAAATCCTTTCTCATCAAACTGAGTTTGAATCCGTTATCGAAATGCCTGTTTACCAGTTTAAAGAACTTCCTGTCAAAAACATTGGAGTAACCAGAACTCTGCTTGATCACATCATAGACAAGATCCAAATCCAATCCCTGTTCCAAGGCAGCTCTATAGGCTTCGATAAATGCCAAAGAATTGATGGCTACCATCATTTGATTGATACTTTTGATGGCTTTTCCTTTACCCAACAATCCCAAGTAAAATGTCTTACCCCCAAGAATACTAAACACTGTCTCCAATTCATCCACATCAGATCGATTGCCGGAGGCAAAGATGGACAACGTTCCTTGTTCCGCGCCTGTGATGCCTCCACTTACCGGAGCGTCCACCACTCTAGCCCTTTTTTTCATATATATATTCCCAATTTTTTCAATGGTTTCAGCCTTGCATGAGGTCATGTCCAATATCAAAGTATCTTCGTTGACATGGTTTAGAAATTCTTCATTCAATAGAACCTCTTCGACTTCCTTATCAGCGGGCAATATGGTAATAACCCAGTCAACAGCCTTCATGACTTCAGGAAAAGACCTTTCAATAACTGCACCCTTTTCTCTGAGGCTGGCAATCTTATCCAAAGAAGTCTGTTTATTGCTATGCATCGCTGTATGAACCACATATCCTGCATCACAAAGTCTTTTCGCCATGGGAAAGCCCATTTCTCCCAGTCCGATGAATCCAATTCTATCCATTTTTCCCATCCTCCATCAATTTACTATATAATGATTATACGGCATTAACGCATTAGCGTAAAGCAAAGCAACAAAAAACAAAAGGAACCGTCCC
>DMAP01000118.1 GCA_003446975.1 Clostridiales bacterium
ACATGAGGTGACATATGAGCAAAATCATAGCGATATTCAACCAAAAGGGAGGCGTTGGAAAGACCACCACCAACGTTAACCTGTCATCCATATTGGCATCCAAAGGCCGAAAAATCCTGTCCATTGATATAGATCCACAGGGCAATTCGACAAGCGGTTTCGGGATTGATAGAAATCAGCTTGAAGCGACCATATACGACTGTCTATTCAACGAAACACCCATCAAAGAGGCTATCATAAAAACGGATCTTGAAAATCTCCATATCTTGCCAGCAAACATAGACTTGGCTGGAGCGGAAATAGAACTGACAAAAGCAGATCATAGAGAAAATACCTTAAAGCACATATTGGATGACATCAGAAATGATTATGATTTTATTTTCATAGATTGCCCACCATCTCTAGGTCTGTTGTCAATAAACGCGCTGACAGCTGCTGATAGTGTTATTATACCTATACAATGTGAATACTATGCACTCGAGGGAGTGAGCCAACTGGTCAACACGGTCAAATTGGTTAAGAGAAATCTCAATCCCAATCTTGAAATAGAGGGGATTGTGTTGAATATGTATGATGGAAGAACCAATCTATCCATACAGGTTGTGGAGGAAGTGAAAAAGTACTTCAAAAACAAGGTATACAGATCTATTGTACCCAGAAATGTGAGACTGGCAGAAGCCCCAAGCTATGGACTGTCCATAGTCGACTATGATAGCAAGTCAAAGGGAGCTGAAGCTTATAGTCTGCTGGCAGACGAGTTTTTAGATAGGAATTGAGGGGGATCATATGGTTATAAAGAGAAAAGCTTTAGGAAAAGGATTATCGGCATTGATAACGGAAGAGTTGGAAAAAATAGACGAGAACTCAATTGTGAACATCAATCTGGATCTGATTGTGCCCAACCCCATGCAACCTAGAAAGTCCGTGGATGACGAAAAAATAGACGAGCTCTCCAAATCAATTGAACGCCATGGTGTCATTCAACCCATCATCGTAAAAAAAGTTGACGATTATTATCAGATTATTGCAGGTGAGAGACGATGGAAAGCCTCTAGAAAAGCCGGATTAAAGGAAATCCCATCTATTGTAAGAGACATTGGCAACAGAAGCCAGGAGGAAATGGCTCTCACTGAGAATATCCAGAGAGAAGACCTCAACTCAATTGATGAAGCGCTGGCATACCGTGTACTTATGGAAAGATATGATATAACTCAAGAGGAAGTATCCGATATCGTAGGGAAAAGTAGGGTATATGTCACAAATATACTTAGACTGTTAAAACTACCTCCTTATGTACAGCAATATATCGTTGAGGGTGTGATATCGGCAGGACATGGGAAAGTTTTGATCGGTTTGGGAGATAAAGAGATTAAAGATATTACAAAACTGATCATAGAGAAACACCTGAGTGTCAGAGAGACTGAAAATATTGTGAAGAGCTTGAAAGAAGGAAAAAAATCAGGTAAAAAGAGAATAAAGAAAAAAATGAAAGAAGCAAACATCATGCATATTGAAGAGACATTATCCGAGGAACTAGGCACCAAGGTAGATATATTGAAGAGCAGAAAATCAGGAAAGATTCAACTTTTTTTCTCAGATGATGAAGATTTATCCAGAATCATTGGAATTATTTCGGATAAATTCTAAATAAAGACAAAAATTTCACATGTGTATCAAGCATATCCTTCTCATCAAGGATATGCTTTTTTAATGAACATCACGTAATGATATTTATTTAACATAAATCGACTAGACTGATTTACTTACACTATCTGATAAGTTTTATCATTTAGACTGATCAATGGAGATGTAACTATTTTCAGTAGGCAAAAAACGACAAAGATTGGCACAAATATGTCAATTTAAATTGACATAAAATTAACAGTATCGTATAATATCCTTGGTATCTTGAAAAACTGTAATTATTAAGGAGGTATAAAGTGCGAAAGGTTATAGACATTAAGGAAAACGTTGCAAAGTTTGATGAACTGTCAGCTTATATTGAAAGACAGGATGTATCGCAAGGTGTGTTGATGCAGACGTTGCACAAGGCACAGGAATTATTTGGCTACCTGCCAATAGAGGTTCAGAAATTTGTATCAGAGAAGACTAAAATACCTATGGCGGAAGTTTATGGTGTTGCAACATTTTATACACAGTTCTCGCTGGAGCCAAAGGGAAAGCATACAGTCGGCGTATGCATGGGAACAGCATGTTATGTCAAGAGCGCTCAGCTTGTTTTGGATGAATTGGTTAAAACATTGAAGATATCTGTTGGAGAGACCACGGAAGACGGTTTGTTTACACTGGAAGCGACAAGATGTTTGGGTTGTTGTGGACTGGCTCCTGTCATCATGATCGGGGACTCGGTATACGGAAAGGTGGATCCCAAAAAAATTCCGGAAATTATAGATAGCTATAGAAAATAACAGGAGGCAGTGATGAAATCATTAGATGAATTAAAGAAAATCAGAGATGAAGCTAAGAAAAACCTTGAATTGAGAGATTCTGAAAAAACCACCAGAGTTGTCGTGGGAATGGCTACCTGTGGCATTTCAGCAGGGGCTAGACCGGTTCTACAAAGCTTTATAGAAGAAGTGCAAAAGAGACATCTGAATGAAGTACAGGTGGTCCAGACAGGTTGCATCGGAATGTGCACATACGAGCCCATAGTGGAGATAACAACGCCAGACACAGAGAAAGTGACGTACATACACATGGACGTTGATAAAGTCAAACGTGTTGTAGCGGAACACTTGGTACATGGACGTGCTGTTAAGGAATATACCATAGGATATAAAAAATAATTTAATGACGTTTCATAAAGGAGGGCAAGTATGGCTATTTACAGATCACATGTTTTAGTTTGCGGAGGTACAGGATGTGCTTCTTCTAAATCAGATTTGATCAAGAAAAGATTCGAAGAGAAAATAATCGAAATGAATCTAGAAAAAGAAGTTCAAGTTATAAGTACCGGCTGCTTCGGACTATGTGAAGAGGGACCGATAGTGGTTGTATACCCTGAGGGTTCATTCTATGCAAAGATGCAGATAAATAGGGTCGATAGGATTGTTGAGGAGCATTTATATAAAGGTAGAATCGTAAGAGAGTTTTTATATGAAGAAAGCATAGCGGATGAGAAGCTGAAATCACTAAGCCAAATTGATTTTTACAGCAAACAGAAGAGAGTCGCTCTGAGAAATTGCGGTGTCATCAATCCTGAAAATATAGAAGAGTATATTGCAAGAGACGGATACCAGGCTTTGGGGAAAGCCTTGACTCAAATGACACCGGATGAGGTAATACAAGTTGTAAAAGACTCAAACCTCAGAGGCAGAGGGGGCGGAGGTTTTCCAACAGGCGCAAAATGGAGCTTTGCAGCTCCCAATAAAGCAGATCAGAAGTATATCATATGCAATGCGGACGAAGGAGATCCAGGTGCATTTATGGATAGAAGCGTCTTGGAAGGAGACCCACATGCCGTACTGGAAGCAATGGCCATAGCTGGTTATGCCATTGGTGCAACAAAGGGTTTTGTGTATGTAAGAGCTGAGTACCCAATTGCTGTTAAAAGGCTGGAAATAGCTATCGGGCAAGCCAAAACAATGGGATTGCTGGGGAAGAATATATTTGAATCAGGATTCGACTTTGATGTTGAGATAAGATTAGGCGCAGGTGCTTTCGTTTGTGGAGAAGAGACAGCTCTGATGGCTTCAATTGAGGGCAAGAGAGGAATGTCAAGGAATAAACCGCCATTCCCAGCTGTTAGCGGTTTGTTCGGAAAGCCAACCATCATCAATAATGTTGAAACATTGGCAAATATACCTCAAATAATCATAAACGGGTCTAAATGGTTTAAGTCCTTTGGAAGTGAGAAATCGCCTGGAACAAAAGTCTTTGCCCTTGGTGGGAAAATAAACAATACAGGTCTGGTAGAAATACCTATGGGGACAACACTGAGAGAAGTTATATATGACATAGGAGGCGGATGCCCAAATGGAAAGGCCTTTAAAGCCGTTCAGACCGGTGGGCCTTCCGGTGGTTGTATCACAGCTGACTATATTGATACAAAGATAGATTTTGATACATTGACAGACCTTGGATCCATGATGGGATCAGGCGGAATGATCGTCATGGACGAAGACAACTGCATGGTTGATATTGCAAGATTCTTCCTTGAATTCACAGTCGAGGAATCCTGTGGTAAGTGTACGCCATGTCGTGAGGGCACTAAGAGAATGCTGGAGATATTGGAAGATATCACACAGGGTAAAGCTGTTATGTCAGATTTGGATAGGCTGGAAAAGCTAGCCAACAATATCAGAAGCACGTCTCTTTGCGGACTTGGGCAAACAGCACCAAACCCAGTCCTATCTACAATGAGATATTTCAGGGACGAGTATGAGGCACATGTACTTCATAAGAAATGTCCGGCAGGCACCTGTTCCGCATTATTGAACTATTTCATCACAGATGATTGCAGAGGTTGTACAAAATGCGTCAGACAATGTCCGGTAGGCTGCATAACTGGAAAAGTCAAGGAACTGCAT
>DMAP01000109.1 GCA_003446975.1 Clostridiales bacterium
ATTTCGATGATATGCAGACTACGGCCTTTGAAGCGTTGAGAATTGCAAAAGCCAGTCAAATCGCACAAAATAAACCGGTGATACTGGCCAAAAAACCAATAGTGGTGGATACCTATCAGACACCTGTGGAGATTGATCCCTTTACAGTTTCAAAAAAAGATAAGTTAGCCCTATTGTTTGCCGCTGAACAGGCTATGAAGGAGGCAGCGCCTGATCTATTTCAAACAGTAGGGAATATGGATTTCAGAAAAGAGGAAAAGTGGTTTATGGATACTGAAGGGTCTGATATACACCAAATATTGCATGAATCTGGATCTGGCATCGAGGCCATCGCTGTAGGCAATGGCGATATGCAGCAAAGAACGTATCCAAACTCCTTCAGAGGCAATTTTGCCACTGCTGGTTATGAGTTTGTCCGAGATATGGGATTGGTGGAGAATGCGCCTAGAGTGGCCAAAGAAGCTATGGCATTAATTTCAGCAGAGGAGTGTCCATCAGGTTTCTTTGATCTGGTGATAGACGGAGATCAGATGACGCTTCAAATCCATGAAAGTATCGGCCATCCGATAGAGTTGGACAGGGTTCTAGGCTATGAGGCTGGTTTTGCAGGAACAAGCTTTTTGAATCCGGAAATGTCAGGCTTTCAATATGGATCGGAGCATGTCAACATTGTGGCAGACGCAACAGTACCCAAAGGCTTAGGCACTTTTGGCTATGATGATGAGGGTGTGGCGGCCCAATGTGTGCCAATCATCACTAAAGGTGTTTTCAGAAACTTTATCAGCTCAAGAGATACAGCTTCTGTTTTGGATCAAACATCAAACGGCACATCAAGAGCTGATGGCTGGGGCAGAATCCCAATTGTCAGAATGACGAATATCAATCTGTTGCCTGGAGATTTTGATTTGGATGAGCTGGTTGCTGGCGTGGATGACGGCCTATACCTATCTGCAAACAAAAGTTGGAGTATAGATGATAAGCGTCTGAATTTTCAGTTTGGATGTGAGATAGCCTATGAGATCAAACAAGGCAAGCTGACAAGTAAAATCTTCAAGAACCCTATTTACAGTGGCATCACTCCAAAATTTTGGAATGCATGTGATGGTGTAGCGAATGAGAAATACTGGAAAATGTTTGGCACACCTAATTGCGGCAAAGGTGAACCGGGGCAGACAGCTCACGTTGGGCATGGTTCAGCACCAACACGATTCAGAAAGATAAAGGTAGGTGTGGCAGATGTTAAGTAAAGAAAAAATATATAGTATAATAGACGATGTGATACTGGAGAGCAAACCTTATGATGCAAAAGTACTGGTCCTATCATCTGGTATTGGATTGAGCAGATTTGCCAATTCGGAAATCCATCAAAATGTGTTCGAGGATAAGACTGAAATCATCATCAATATTCTAGATAAAACCAAGTCAATTGAATCAGCAACAACAGATTACAGCAAAGAAGGCTTGCAAGTACTAGTAGCTGAAATGAAAGAGAACCTATCATTTATTCCGGATGGAGATGTTCCACCGCCATTAGCTACCGGTGTTGAGGAGTTTATGGCTGACAGCTATTCCACTGAACTTGAAAGACTTTACACCGTTGAGAATAGATGCAAGTTGATCAAAGACTGTATCAATACCCTTTCTGATGGTTATTTAGCCTACGGTGCTTTGACTTACTCAGAAGAGAGAATCGCAGTTGGAAATTCAACAGGTCTTAAACGGTTTGCCAGATTCAACGGGGTAGAGTTTTCAGCCTTGGTTTCATCTGACAGTGGCGGAACCGGATACGCTCAAATGATATCAAACACGCCCGAAAATATGGATGTGCCATCGGCTTTCAAAAGGGCGAAGGACAAGGCAGAGCTAAATCAAAATCCTATTGATATCGAGCCCGGTGCATATACAGTTATATTGGAACCATTGGCTGTTGGTGCAATTTTATCAAATATGGCTTTTATGGGCTTTACAGGCAAAAGTGTTCTCAACCAGGCTAGTTTTTTAACAGAGAAGTTGGGGGAACAGGTTTTTGATGAAAAAATAACTATCATAGATGATATCACAGACAAGCATACTGTACCGTTGCCATTTGATTTTGAAGGAGAAATGAGACAAGTGGTACCGATCATAGAGAAAGGTGTTGCAACAGCTTTGGTATATGACGGGGCAAGTGCGGCTAAAGCAGGGGTAAAGACTACTGGACATTCGGTCAACATGCCTGAATATGGGGGCATGCCAATGAACATGGTGATGGGAAACGGTGAAAAGACCTTGGATAAAATTATCAGCGAGACTGAATCAGGGTTGTTGGTTACCAAATTCCATTATATGAATGGCATTAACCCAAGACAGGCTCAACTGACAGCATTGACTCGAGATGGCCTATTCAAGATTGAACATGGGAAAATAGTTGCAGCCGTTAACAATATGCGTTTCACAGAAAGCATGCTGAAGGCCTTCAATCAAGTTGAGGAAGTATCCAAAGAGAGACAATCCACATCATTCTACTTCGGAAATTGCTATGTGCCAGGCATGAAAATCAATAATTTCCACTTCACTGGAAAAACAAAGTAATAATCGCATGATGAATGATAAAGATTTAAAATATTTGACATTCCCCATTTTTGATCGGTACAAAAATGATTTGATTGCTGTTTTCAGCACCCGACATGGGGGCGTCAGCAAAGGCATATATGAGTCCATGAATCTGGGCTTCTCAACAGGTGATAGAAGAGAAAATGTCTATCAGAACTACAGGCTTTTTACAGAGAGTGTAGGGATAGACTTTAAAAATGTGGTTATTTCTTCACAGCACCACCATAACAATATAAGAATAGTGACTGAGGATGACCGTGGAAAGGGAATCACACACCAGCAGGATTATGAGGATATCGATGGATTGATAACCAACCGACGGGACATTGCCTTAACGACAACACATGCGGATTGTGCGCCCGTTTATTTCTATGACCCCGAACATAAGGTGATAGGGCTGGCTCATGCCGGCTGGAGCGGAACATCGATGGACATTTGTGGCGTGATGGTCAGAACCTTGTATGAAGCATTCAAGACCAATCCCCAAGCGCTATTAGTAGCCATTGGACCTGCTATTTGCAGGGAATGCTACGAAGTGGATCTTGATGTGAAGACTGTATTCGATCAATTGCATGTGAGCATTGAAGACCATGTTACATACCAAGAAGCAATAGGCAAGTATCATTTGGACATACCTGGGATCAATCGTAAGCTGATAATCCATCAAGGCGTTAAACCGGAGAATATCTTCCTGTCAGATTACTGTACAATGACCAATTTGGATTTGTTTTTTTCTCACAGGGGACATAAGGGTAGACGAGGAAGCAATGCTGCTATGATGCAGTTAAAATCAACCTTAACGAGGGAATTATTATGAATATTGCACTTATTGCCCACGACCAGATGAAAGATGACATGGTTAAATTTGTTCTAGACCATAAAGCATTTCTGGAGAGATGCACCCTTTTTGCAACAGGCACCACCGGTAAGCGGATTCAGGAAGAGACTGGACTACATGTCACCAGGATGCTTTCGGGACCCATTGGCGGTGATCAACAGATAGGCGCTATGACAGCTACAGGACAGATAGATTTGATCATCTTCCTCAGAGACCCACTAACAGCGCAGCCTCATGAACCTGATATCTTAGCATTATTGCGGGTTTGTGATGTACACAATGTTCCGTTGGCGACTAATCAAAAAACTGCTCATCGATTGATAGAGTCGTTTAAATAAGAACCTCACGAGCACATATATAAGGAGAGATGATGATTTTGAAACGTTGTGACTGGGCAGGAGATGACCCTCTTTATCAAGCATACCATGATAATGAATGGGGGATACCATCATATGATGACAGGCATCTTTTTGAGATGCTAATACTTGAAGGAGCTCAGGCTGGGCTTTCCTGGCTGACAGTATTAAAGAGAAGAGAAGGATATAAAGACGTTTTTGACCAGTTTGATTGGTCAATTAACATGCGCTATACAGATGATGAGCTTCTTGAGAAGCTCAAGGATGAACGTATTATCAGAAACAGACTGAAGGTTTTTTCTGTCAGAAACAATGCGATTTCTTTTCAGAAAATAATCGATGAGTATGGAAGTTTTAGTCATTATTTGTGGGCATTTGTCGATCATAAACCGATTGTCAATCAATGGGAAACCATCGACGAGGTGCCGGCAACCACAGAAATTAGCGATAGATTGAGTCAAGACCTTAAAAAAAGGGGATTTAAGTTTGTTGGTTCCACTATCTGCTATGCCTATATGCAAGCGGTCGGCCTTGTAAATGACCATATATCAACTTGTTTTAGCGCACGAAGCACTAAAAAAGGAGCCAACGCTCCTTCAAATAATTAGTTATGAGTTTAGTTTTCCTATCAATGTTGTAACAGCCTGCCCGGATATAAGAATTCTATCTTCAAGAACTGATAGCTTGAGAAAACCACCTCTGTTGGACAATTGACGAGCAAGCAACTCGCTTTTGCCCAATTTTTTTTGCCAATATGGACCAAGGCAACAATGGGCTGATCCGGTTACAGGATCTTCATTGACACCTATAGCAGGATAAAAACATCGGGAGACAAAATCAATATCTGGGCGATTAGATATACAGGTAACAATGATTCCTCTTGAGTGGACAGATTTCAGCATAGCAAAATCAGGATTCAATTTTTTAAGAATCTCTTCATCTTCTACTTCAACAATATAATCGAGCC
>DMAP01000108.1 GCA_003446975.1 Clostridiales bacterium
TTCATAAATCCACACCTAAAAACTAAAAGCTTGCTTTGCAAGCTTTGTTTCAATCTTTATAAGTAATCTTACCCTGGTAAAATTCTTCCACAGCTATATTTACAGCCTTAGCGTCCGTTGTCTTTACTAAAATATCAGCTCCGTCCACTATTTCTCTGGCTCTTTTTGATATTATGGAAACCAGCATGTATCTGCTTTCCGTCTTTTTCAACAGGTCATCGATTGATGGTTTGCTCATTTTATGCCTCCCTAATGCTATTAATCAGACTTATTTGTCTGTTTGCCTTGTTTTTTTCTGCTACTATAATCGATTTGATCTTATCTACTGCTTTTTCCACATAATCATTTACCACGACATAGTCATATTTGAAAGCGTAGCTTAACTCTTCATAGGTGCATTCCATTCGTTTGATTATGTCTTCCTTGCTGTCGGCACCTCTCGATGTTATGCGCTTTTTCAACTCCTGAAGGGATGGTGGCAATATGAAAATAAATATTCCCTCAGGGTATTCCTCCTTGACCTTTAAAGCACCTTGAATATCAATCTCCAAAATGACATCTTTTCCCTGATCCACTAACTCTAGGACTTTCCACTTGGGGGTTCCGTAGTAATTGCCATATACCCTGGCATATTCCAGAAAATCATTGTTTTTTATCCGTTTTTCAAAATCCTCTGTTGATGTGAAATAATAGCTTTCGCCTTCCACTTCAAGTCCTCTCGGTCTTCTGGTAGTTACTGAAACTGAGATTTCTATGTCTGGCTGGCTGTTTACCAGTTCCTTGCATATGGTGCCTTTACCTGCGCCCGACGGTCCTGATATGACAACTAATAGTCCTTTCTGCATTACCTGATCTCCTTTGAGGCATTTTCTAATGATAGAAACCTTTGAGCCACCGTCTCCGGTTGAATGGCCGACAACACCAAATGGCTGCTGTCCATGATGATAACCGCCCGGGTTTTTCGTCCGTAGGTTGCATCAATCAGTTTATTGTTTTCCCTGGCTTCTGTTATAAGTCGTTTGATTGGTGCTGACTCAGGGCTTACAATGGCAATCACCCTGCTTTCGGATATAATATTGCCAAACCCTATATTAATCATCTTCATAAGATACTCCTACTCGAGATTTTGAACCTGCTCTCTCATTTTTTCAATATGATTCTTTATTTCCACAGAACTTTGTGTTATCTTGATTGTGCTCGATTTAGATCCGATGGTGTTGGATTCTCGGTTGATCTCCTGAAGAATGAAATCCAGTTTTCGACCGATGACCCCTCCCTCCTTAAGTGTGTCTTCCAGTTGTTTCATGTGGCTTTTCAGTCTAACAAGTTCTTCATTTATATCAGATCTGTCCGCAAAAAAAACTATTTCATTGTATAGTTTGCTTTCATCAAGATTAAACTTGTTTCCAATCAACTCCGAAACCCTTTTTTCAAGTTTCTCCTTATACTCCTCCACTACGGTCTGTGCGGACTCATAGATCTCATTTATCAGAATTTCAATCTGGTTGATGCTATTCAGGATGTCTTGTTTTAGCGCTGCTCCCTCAATCCTTCTCATTGCAGTCAGTTCGTTCATCGCTTGATTCAAGGCTACTTCCAATGTCATCCAGTTTATATCGCTATCACCATCTGTCTTTTGGATCTCCAGTATGTCCTGCATTTTAAGCAAAGTATCCAGGTTCGGTTCGCCTTTGAGCCCCAATAATCCAGATAACTCATCTATGGCTTTTTTATAGGCTATGGCAATCGGTTCGTTTACTTTTATCTTAGTGTCGCTTCCAGCCAAAACCTCATAAGAAACAAAAATATCAATTCTTCCTCTGCTGATCTTGTTCTTAGCGATTTTTCTGATATTCTCTTCAAAACCTCGTATAAATTTCGGTATTTTTATGTTAATATCATTATACCTATTGTTGATTGTCTTTATTTCAACAGTAAATCTAATGTCTTCATTGTTGCTTTCACCCTTCCCAAAACCTGTCATGCTGCTAACAAAGCTCATTGATTCCTCCCTCAAAATTATTTATACTATATATTAACACTATCATATGCAATTATCAACGTATCATTAAATAATTGAATACAAATATAGGAGATTAAAATGTCTTTAGATGGATTTGTCGTAAGAAACCTGGTATTTGAACTGAATAATACCATCACGGAAAGTAAGATAGATAAGATATATCAACCTGAGAAGGATGAGATCATTCTCAATCTAAGGTCCTCTAGCAAAAACCTGCAACTTCTATTATCTGCCAACAGCACATACCCACGTATCAACATAACTACAAACAAATATATGAATCCCGCATCTCCACCCGCCTTCTGTATGTTTCTGAGAAAGCATCTGTCAGGTGGTATCATCAGGAAAATAGAGCAGATAAACATGGACAGGGTTATCATGATTGAGGTAGCTTCAAAAAACGAGCTGAAATCTGACACCATTAGAAGAATCTTTGTGGAAATTATGGGTAAGCACAGCAATATTATTCTCACTGATGAAAAAAATGTGGTTCTTGAATGCATCAAGAGAATTAGCTTGAGCGTCAGCAGTAAAAGACAGTTATATCCCGGCATAAAATACAGAATGCCGAATTTTGATAAGAAATACAATCTGATGCGGACAGAAGCTGGTCATATAAGATTTCTCTTGCAGAATGCCAATCAAGGTTTGAGAACAGGAAAATTTATTTTAGGATCCTTTTACGGTATCAGCCCTTTGTTAAGCAGGGAGATATGCTTTCTGTCAGGTATGGATGAATCGGATCCAATCGGCTCCTTGAAAGAGATGGAAGTCGCCAAGTTGATAGATACCTTATTGGCTATGAAAACAGCCATGTCCAAGGCTAGTTATAACCCTATTGTTTTTGTTGACAGGAAGTCCAATGAGTTCATTGATTTTTATTGTTTTGATTTAAAGCATCTGCTTTATCTGAACCATATCAGCTATCAGAGCATAAATGAAATATTGGATCTGTTCTACCGGGAGAAATCTAAATTTGTCAGTTATAAACAAAAAACAGCTGAATTGCGCAAAAAAGTCTCTTCTTTAATCGACAAATATGAGAAGAAGCTTGGATACTTGAAAGTTGAGCTGATCAATGCACAAGTAAGAGATAATTATAAGCTATATGGTGATTTGGTTTTAGCAAACATGCATAAGATATCAGCTAAGGACACGGAATTGACAGCCTTCGATTATTCCACCAACAAAGAGATAAGAATTGAACTTGACCCGAGCCTTAACGCCTCCAAGAATGCACAAAAGTATTATAAAAAATATAATAAACTAAAAAGCGCCGAAAAAAACCTGATGGAACAATTGACGATTACACAGGATGGACTGGTTTATCTTGGAAACGTTCTGTTTGCTCTGGAAGAAGCCACTGAATTAACCGTAGTCGATGAAATAAAAGAAGAATTGTTCAAATCAGGTTATATCAAAAAATCCACTCAAAAGAAAAAGCCCGAAAAGAGCAAGCCTTTGCAAATCGTTACCAAGGATGGGTTTGAAATCTACATTGGTAAAAACAATGAGCAAAATGATTTTTTGACTTTTGTCCTTGCAACTAAAAATGATATATGGCTCCATGCTAAGAACGTACCGGGATCACATGTTATCATACGCTCAGACAATAGAGAAGTTCCTATTGCCGTATTGGAAGAAGCTGCGTCTTATGCGGCCTATTTCAGCAGAAATAGGGGGGCTGAAAAGGTTGAGGTGGACTATACATTGAGACAGCATCTAAAAAAACCAAAAAACGCCAAACCCGGTTTTGTCATATTCAATGAGAATTTCTCCCTCCTCATCACACCTAAAAAACCGGAATTGATTTAATATCCTGTTATTCTTGTATGAGAACCTGATTAACACCGTCAACTTCTTCTATATTGACAGTCACTCTTTCACTCTTGGATGTAGGGACGTTTTTGCCGACAAAATCCGCTCTGATTGGCAACTCCCTATGTCCTCTGTCAATCAGTACCGCTAGTTCAATTTTGCTTGGCCTTCCCAAATCTATAATTGCATCTAAAGCAGCTCTTACTGTCCTTCCTGTAAACAATACATCATCTACCAATATTATGATTTTCCCTTCCACATCAAAGTGACTGTTAGACTTTACCTTCAATTTTTCTGTGCTGATATCATCTCTGTATGGAGATATGTCCAAACTGAAATAGGGAACTCCCTGTCCTTCTATCTCCTTGATGGTGTTGACAATTCTTTTTGCCAATGGCACGCCTCTTGACCTGATGCCAATGATAACCAAATCATCCACACCTTTGTTTTTCTCAATAATCTCATGTGCTATTCTGGTCAGGGCTCTGGTGATTGACTTTTCATCCATAATCAATGCTTTTGTTTTCATCTCACTCATTCTCCAATATCGTTAGTATTTTTTGAAAATCTGCTGGTAAATCACTATCAAATTCCATTTTTATGTTCCTGATGGGATGAAGAAAAGCCAACCGTTTGGCATGCAACAACTGTCCATGGAACTTGAATTGATTTTCTTTTCGGCCATAAAGCATATCTCCCACTATAGGATATCCCAAATAACTAAGGTGTACTCTGATTTGATGGGTCCTTCCTGTTTCAAGTTGAAGCTTCATCAATGAGTACTTTTTGTAATGCCTTATGACTTCGTAATTGGTAATGGCACTTTTGGAATTCTTGTCTGTAACAGCCATCTTTTTTCTATCATTTTGATCTCTGCCAATAGGCAAATCTATAATACCCTGATTGTCTTTTACTAAACCATGTACCAAGGCCACATATATCCTCTCTGCCTTGTATTCTTTTATCTGCAGACTCAAGGATTGATGGACAACATTATTTTTAGCCACCACCAGCAATCCGGTTGTATCCTTGTCGAGCCGATGAACTATTCCCGGACGGATGACGCCATTTATATTCGACAGGGTGCCTAGTCTGTAAAGCAATGCGTTAACCATTGTACCTGAGTAATTTCCAGGTGCAGGATGGACTACCATGCCCCGGGGTTTGTTGACGACCGCCAGATAATCGTCCTCATAGACTATTTCTATATCCAGATTTTCAGCTTCGACCTTGAGCAGTTGCGGTTTGGGAATGTTTATTTCAATTTCGTCGCCATTTTGGAGTATATAATTCTTTTTTTTCGCAACACCATTGACTAGGATGCAATCTTCTTTGATCAGCTTTTGAAGATATGTCCTAGAGAGATTCTCATAATATTCACTCAAAAACAAATCAAGTCTGACACCATCATCTTCTACTATCAGTATCTCTTTAATTGCATCTTGATCCATAACATCATCCCAATTCATGTTTATCTAAAATCACAAGCAATGACAGCAAAATCGTTGCGCAGACTAAAAATATATCCGCAAAATTAAACACTGGAAAATCATAGAATCCCCAGAAATTAATATCTATAAAATCAATGACATATGTCAGTCTCACTCTATCAATCAAGTTACCTATTGCTCCGGCTATCATAAAATCCAATATATATCTACTGAGACGGGTTAGTGAATTATTCTTATATCTGAAAATAACAATGGCCCCCAATACTGCAAAGGTCATTAAGATAAAAAATAACCGTTGATTTTGCAGTATACCAAAAGCAGCTCCTCTGTTCTCCACATAATTTAGCTGCAAGAAATTATTAATCAAAACGATTGGTTCAGAAAGCA
>DMAP01000373.1 GCA_003446975.1 Clostridiales bacterium
CAATGGAAACCAACAAGGTATTGTTTATCATATTCTGTTTGATCGATTTGCTGTTTATCGGATTGGCGATGAATTCTTTTGGCATCATGCCGGAATTTGGCCATCACCTGGCTGCTTATTCAGAGTTTATCATTGCCATGATCTCACTTTATGGTGCAGGTGCCAGCGTTTTGAACAAGCATTTCGGGAAACCATTTCTACCCGTTGGAAAGCCATTTGGCATTTTCAAGGGAGAGAAGACACCCAAAGCAATCATACCTGCGGCATCTTAATGCATTTACGCTGACACAACGATTAGTTCAGTCGCATTCAAAAACTCTGAGATTTTTTCTCAGAGTTTTTTTGTGTTGTTGGTCAGTTATGGGCAAGTCTGCTTGCGGCTGCGGCTGCAATACCGGCAACCAGATCATCCAGAAACGTATGGATATGACTTCCCTTTGTATCCAGTTTTTTGAGTATGCCAGGCTTTGCTTTGTCCAGGTAACCGTAATTGGTAAATCCGATACTGCCATATAGATTGACGATTGACAAGGGTATGATCTCATCGATGCCATAAAGGGCCTCATCAGTCTCAATGATGCTTTGCAAGGGCTCCGGCAGTCTTTTCTCCTCCGCCAATTGGTCTAATGCCACACCGGTCAGCACCGCATGGGCTACCTCGCGTTTTTTTAGAACAGCCTTCACATTCTCAAGACATATTTCAAGCGTCAGTTCCGGTTGATAAGGCTTCTGAAGATTCAGCACAATGTCAGCAATGTCCTCCAGTTGAACCCCTCTTTCTTTCAATAGGGCGTTGGTTTTTTCTTCCAGGATTTCCATCGTTATATCAATCACCTGATTACTCCTCCTTTGATCCCAGTATTAGTTGATGCTTGGTTTTTTCAGATAGGTTTATTATAGCTTGATTTGGAAAATATGACAATGAACTTCAAAGTTTAAAACATCTCAAAAAAGTGGTATAATTAAAAAACACATCAATATTATAAGGAGAGTGGTAGTATGTATGATGTTCTGATCAAGCATGGAACTGTGATAGATTTCGAAAACAACAAGCGAGTTACAGCCGATATCGGCATAAAGGACGGCAAGATAGTCGATGTCGGAAACTGCACCGAAAGCGGGAGGGAAACCATTGACGCCAGAGGCCTGGTGGTCGCTCCGGGCTTTATCGATATCCATATGCACGAGGAAATCATCGGCAACACGGATGACGGAGACGACTATGACATTGCCAACAAGATGCTTAGAATGGGGGTCACAACAGCTGCAGCAGGCAACTGTGGGAACAACAGACAAAAAACAGACGTCTTTATGGATTATGTCGAGAACAACGGAGCTCCCATCAATTACTTGAGCTATATCGGCCACAATTTTTTAAGAAATGAGTTGGGTATCGATAGCTACAGATCCTCAACTAAATCAGAGATCAACAAGATGAAAGAGATGGCAAAGATTTACATTGAGAAGCATGGCGCAATCGGCATCTCCTTTGGCATTGAGTATTCACCAAGTATCACATTTGAGGAGCTTGTGGATATGGGATCTGCAGTGGACTATGATAATATATTATTGTCTGCTCATTACAGGGCCGATGCGGATCGCTCTTCCGATTCCATTAAAGAGATGATTGAGATATCGAGACTGACAAAAAAACCGATGCAGATATCACATATCGGAAGCTGTTCAGCCTTCGGGCATATGACAGAAGCCTTGAGACTTATAAAAGAAGCCAGAGAAGAGGGACTGAGCATAGAAGCTGACTGCTATCCCTATGACGCCTTCAGTACCCGTATCGGCAGTGCCGTATTTGATGAGGGTTGCTTTGAGTCCTGGAAAAAATCCTATGATAGCATTCTGTTGACAGAGGAGCCATTCAAAGGCAAGTATTGCGATGAGGAGCTGTTCTACAAGGCCAGAAAGGAATATCCTGCCATGCTGGCAGTGGCATTCGTCATGAACGAGGAAGAGGTAGTGGAAGCATTGAATGCGCCTTTTGTCTATGTTGCCAGCGATGCCTTGCTGAACAGAGCTCAGGGACACCCGAGGGCTGCAGGTACATTCCCGAGAGTGCTGGGCAAGTTTGTCAGGGAAGATAAAAGCATGGAATTTATAGACGCATTGAAAAAGATGACAATCCTTCCAGCCAGAAGATTGGGTTTGGACACCAAGGGCGACATCAAGCCGGGCATGGATGCGGATATCACCATTTTCAATCCAAATACTATCATAGACAGGGCTACCTTTATCAGTCCTGTGGAAGCGCCGGAAGGCATCGAGTACGTTCTGGTAGATGGCAAAATCGCATTGAAGCACAAATCAATCATCAAGGGCAGGCTTGGCAAGGCAATCAGGAGAAATCAACTAGCATGGGGCAAATGATTGCCCCTTTTTTCATCCACATTTCATCCACATTTCTGATGGAACAATAACTTCATCTATGATATAATTTAGAAGGTTTACATACAATAACATAATGTATTTGAGGAGTGTCAAATGGCTAAAAAGAAAGTCAAAAAAACAAGTCCATTAGAGAAGAAAAAAGATCTGAATTGGTATTATCTGCTGCCCATTCTTTTTATTGTTGGAATCCTGCCCCTGATTGTGTATGCACAGGTCATCGAGGTGGAAGGCCTTGAAAGGGTCAATTGGAAAGGTGGCGCTACCAGCATTGATTTTTTCAGCTATTTTAAATCAGTTGCATTCGTGGTTGTTTCCTATGTATCAGTCATATTGCTGGTATTGCTGAGACTGACCGGCCAGTTCAGATTCAATCTTTCAAGGTACAATCTCAAATTTTATATCCCCTTGGCTGTATACATTGCTTTTGTCATCGTGTCGTTTTTCAATGCGGATTATCGCATTGTGGCATCGAGAGGATTTATCGAGTTGTTTCAAGGCGTCTATGTGTTGATCGGGTACGCCTTGGTGGTAGCTGCGGTGATGAATTATGTCCAGAATGAAAAACATGTGAAAGCTATTGTTACGGCTTATATTTTTGTCGGATCTGTTACAGCGGTATTGGGCATAGGCCAGTATTTCGGGTTTGATTTCTTCAGGACCATGTTCGCCAGATACTTGATATTGCCGGAATATCTCCATCATATCGCTGAGACCTTGGAGTTTACTTTCGGCAAATACACTATATACGCTACCATGTACAACACCAACTTTGTGGGCAGTTTTGCCGCTATTTTACTGCCGCTGTCTTTTACCCTGTTCATGTATGCAAAAGACAAGAAGCAGGTTGCCTTATCCGGTATTTTTGTGGCACTAATGGCATTTGTTTGGATAGGCTCCAACTCAAGAGCTGGCTATCTGGGTGTGGCTTTTGGTTTTCTCTTTGTCATCCTGTTGTTCAGAAAGCAACTGAGGCAGAATATAAAAAGACTATTCGCTCTACTGGTTTCCTTCTTAGTAATCGTCATGATTATGAATACAGCCTCTGGAGGCAAGGTGTTGAGAGAGTTTGGATCGCTTGATATTGGTGCCGAAACAGAAAGGCTGGAATCAGGAAATCAGGATAGGGTTAGATTTGAGAATCTGATATTTGATGGGGATTCCTTGGCAATCATCACAGCCGCTGAAAGCTTAAAAATCTTGTATGATGGAGACCAAATGACCTTTGAGGACATGGAAGGCAATCCGTTGGCGATTCAATTGCTGGGTCAGAGTATCGTCATGACAGATAACAAATACATTGATTATATCATCACATTGGAAGAAGATAAGGGTAGATTCAAAGTTCAAGCATACAATCAGAGCTTTGACATTTACTTTACAGCAGACGGTTTTAGAATGGCTGGATCTGGTGGGGTTTTGGGCGTCACAGATCATCCATCCAGACTGTCGCTAATGGATGGCTATGAGAGATTCGCCTCATCCAGGGGGTATATCTGGTCAAGAAGTCTTCCTATGTTGAAAAGAACGTTTTTTGTGGGCTATGGTCCTGATATGTTTGCCATCAAGTTTCCACAACGAGACTATGTGGGCAAGATAAACGCATACAACAATGAATCCATCATAGTGGACAAGCCCCATAACATGTATCTGCAGATTGGCATCAACACTGGTTTTATTTCCTTGCTGGCGTTGCTTGCCGTTTATCTGATGTACTTTATCGATAGTATGAAATTGTACTTTAAGAGAGATTTAAAGACATTGCTGGATTATGTGGGAATAGGTGCCTTCACAGGCATGATGGCCTATCTTGGCGCAGCCTTTTTCAATGACCAGATCATATCAGTGGCACCTCTGTTCTATGTCATGGTCGGACTGGGCATAGCCATCAACGGGATTATTAGAAAGCAGGCTGTTTAGAAGTTTTTGGGACAGTAGTATTTCATTTTAATGGTATTCTGATTGTTTTCGTAGTTGAAGACTTCTCCGGTTTCAAAGGAGAAGTTTTTTATTATATCTGATATTGCTTTATTGGTAATCTCCTGACTGGATACATGATACAATCCGGTTATCTTGACCGCTGTGTCTTGGATAGCCTTGTCAAAGAGATCCGGATAAGAGGCCTCAGAGATAATATCCTTGTCACAGGGGTGGAGCCACTGATTATGATCAAGATTTAGATAATCGTCTTTATCCTTTATATTCTTTTGTATAAAGGCTTTGGAGAAGGCGTGGGGCTTTTGGATGATCTTTTCGACTATTTTAGCAAAAGCTCGTTTAATACCAGTAGGGTCCGGGAATATGGAAAGAAGCTGCGAATAATCATCTATACAGGTTTTAACTGCTATCTCGGGTAACACCTCATCGGAAAAAATTTTGAGGATATAAGCGTGAAAATCCTGTATCATTTGGATATCTGCATCCATTACAGGAATAATTTTTTTGGTATCGAAGGTGATAGCGTCATCATAGCCCTGGTGTTTGCAATTGAGCACATCCAATATCATCTCATATGCCTTGTGCAGGT
>DMAP01000091.1 GCA_003446975.1 Clostridiales bacterium
AAATATCCTATATTCAGTGCCACCCAAATCCAGGCCACTCCCATTGCCCCATACCTTGGTGCTACCACAAAAATAGCAGGAACCAGAATTATGACAGCAACAGCATTAACGCGAATGGTCAAGCTTGTCCAGCCGTGGGCAATCTGCATTTGATAGGGGATCCACGTTAGCCCATTGAGCAAGGTTCCTAGCGCCAGAACCGTTACCAATGGAGCGATTTCATGGGCAAGCAGGGAGTTATGGGTCCAGCAAAAGAGTACTGTTTCGCTAAAAAAAATCAGCACCATAGATGCGGTACCCATGAGAATAACAATCAACTGCATGCTGCTATGAAATGCAGTAATTAAAGCAGACTCATCTCTACCTGATGACAATTCAGCAAATCTTGGATAATAAGCCTGCCCAATAGGCCCGGTAAAAAAGCAGAATGCACCAGTTAAGGCTATCGCCAGGGAGTAATAACCAAAATGTTCTAATGTTAGTATGCGCGATAAAAGGATCTTGTCAATCTGTGTTAGCAAGAGCACAAGAAAAGTGCTTCCAGAGATACCAGCAGCAAATCGCCAAACGCTTTTTAACTCGACTAATGAAAAGTGGGTGGTAGTTGGTAAATGCGGCAGGGTTTTGTATAAGACCATAGCAAATAGGGCTAAAGTAACTATTGAGATCAGGCCTTGCCAAACAAAAAAAGCTTCAACCGTTGGAGCCACCCAAATCATGACACCGACAGCGCCAAAGCCTCGCAACGTTGCCATTGCACTGGAGATTAAACTTAACAGCACCTGCCGTTGCAGGCCAATAATAGCACTTCGATAAATGTTTTCAATAAAACGCAGAGCGGTAACCACACCCATAACTGAGAACGTCTGTGCCACAAGGCTCAAGGGCAATTTCTCAGCTTTCAACCAATCAGATGCCAGCCAACCGGAGGCTAGCCAGATGCCTATTGCCGTCAAAAAGGCAATTACCATAGCAATCGTTTCAATCGTTCGCAATAAATCTCGAATTGACTGTGCGCTACGCTGGCCATCTGTAAAACGTGCCATTTCACGGCCAAGCACTGGAGTCATACCCATGTCAAGGAGAGTAAGCCAGCCTTGCAAGGCAGCAAAAATTCCTATCAGCCCATAGGCTTCTATTCCGAGATACTTGATGTATGTCGGCAAAAAAACCAGCCCCATTAGGGCCGTCCAGCCTTGGCTCAAATAATTTGCAATAACGTTTTTTTTAAGAGACAAAAGAGTGAATTCTTTCTTCTTGTGAAATTGGACAGGGCTGCACCATCTCCCTACCGGTAATAGTATGCCATAGAAATTTCTTTATTGGAGTACAGCACAACCACATTAAACCCTAGCTCTTTAAGCAGCCTGTCGCACTTCTGCGTGTCACACATTTTATGATGGAATTCAAAGACAATGCGAGGGTGCCGCCTGAGCAGATTGTAGTATGTCTCGATAAAAACTTCCTCTGCCCCTTCAATGTCACATTTGATCAGATCATACGTGACTGAGGAAAGCTTCTCTTCCAGATTATAATATGCTGTTTTTACGGTCGAACTACCGCTCATTTTACCTATGACAGTGTTATACCCATAATTATATTCACTGGAGATATAGTCAAAACAGTCTTTTTTCCCCACCAATCCATGGATTACTTCACACCTCCCCAGTTTGCCCAGGTTATTCTCAAGTCTGAACATAGATTCATCAGCTACAGCTTTTATTCCTTCAACCATAGTAATGCCGACCTGTTTCTGTGCCACCAGTTCGGGATACTGCCCCCTCAGAATATCAGCAAAGCGGTGAGCAAAAAAACCGACATTGGAACCCAGGTCAAGCAGATTGATTTGATCAGACGAGTTCACAATTGTGTCTTTTATCGCCTTATCATAGAAACCATCTACAAATATCTCTGCAAAGGTTGAAAAATCGGCTGGCCGTCGTAACGTAACAAAAATACCTGAAGACAAGGTGTGGTTAAAACGGAAAAAGTCCCCAATTAATGCTCTAAGTCTGCTTTTAATACTTACGGGCATAAACTTTGTAAATTTTTCACTAATTGCATGCATTTTGCGCCCTCGGAGTATGAAATTAATTACAGATTATTCTCTATCAGAGACTACTTTGACAGCCTTCAGATAGACCACTTCCTTATCTTGCCAATACTCCGTTACAACTTCAAAACCGCATAGTTTGATAAGCGTAGTTAGTCCTTCGTAACTTGGGTGCCAAACGTGGTGATCTATGAATTTTGTAAGCCCCAAGGCCCCTAGACCTTTTCTCGCTAACACGCGAAGTCGCCTCCATAAAGACAGTGAACCTGAAAGTCCACCTTCGATATGCAACCCCACCACCAGATAGCCAGATTTCCTAAGAACACGGTAGGATTCATGGAGTGACAGTTCGGGATTCAGGAAATGATCCATAACCGAGCGCATATGCGCCACATCGAATGTCTCGGATGCAAAAGGTAAGAATTCGGCATTACAGCATACAAAATTTACTGGCTCACGCAGAAATGGATATGCCTCAAGTAATTTAGGCTGAGATTCTAGATCATCGAAAACCCCAACAAATGGGTCACATGAGGCATACTCCTGGTCAGGAGCCAGAAAATGGCGGAGACGTCCTTGATGGCCACCAATATCCAAACATCTACCCACAATGGGGATCGCTTCATAAACTGGACGCATTCCATCAATCTCAGCTTTATAATCAACGATTCCATCATGCTTAGCAATATCAAGGGATAAAGCTTCATCTGCTACCTGCCCCTCCTGCCAACGCTTCTGATCGGGCGTCGAACTTGAGAGCAATACCTTGAAGTCATAGATGCCCCTGTTTGTATCACAAAAATAGCGCCTACCGTAGGATGAGTGTGGCGCTGTTTTTGAATTCCAAATGAGGTTTTCTTTGCTTAAGGGGTCGACGATGATATCTTTGAACCATTTATCAATTACAACTGCAGGTGACATGCTGGAATCCAATATTCGTCAAAATTAATTTCTAAATCATTTTCAACACAAATTGTCCGATCAAAATATTAATCAGATAATTTCAGATGCCCTTACGTAGCCAGTTTTCCCAAACAAATTTGTATTTATAGGTGGGGCTATGTGTTTTTGATAAATCGCTGCAAATCATATCCATATGTGTTGTAGCGTCAATTCCAATATCATGAAATTGAATTTGTAAATTATCAATATTGTTTATTATGCCAGTTTCTACTAATCGAGTTAGGAGTTCATATTCGCCTCCTTCTATGTTAACCTTCATTAAATCAATGTGTTTTATTTCATTCCTGACAAAAAAAGTTTCAACATCTTCGAATTGAATAGATTCTTTAGTATTTGTCTTTATGTGTACTGATGAGCCATCAGCATTTAATGATATAGTTTCAATCCTACTTGTTGCGCCTAGTGCAAGATTAAAAACTTCTATATTTTGATTATTTTTGAATCGCTCATTTATGTTACAAGCAAATAATTTTACAGGTTCAAAAATTAATATACGACAATTGTAACGGGAGTAAATATCTGATGCCCATTGGCCTTTAAATCCACCTAAATCCAGAACCAATGAACTCTGATTCAAATCATATTCATATCTTAATTTATCATCACAATCTTCTGAGAGAAACCTCTTTAATTCTTTGTCAATCTCTTTTGGAAAAAGCAACGTAGCTCGCCTGATTATCCTTCTAATAATTGAATCCACTTGAGTTAACCCTTTTCGCTGACCTCTATGAAAAAACTTTAATTATAAAAACAAACGAAAGAGCTTGAATATCATTCTTTGCACTAGATTGTAGTTTCCAGGATAACTTCTCAAAAAACTTGGTATTTGTTGACACCTTGACTCTTTTAATGAAATACCATGCCACAGCATGGTCGAGTTCCCTCGCAAAAATACGGTTCCGTCATAGCCTGCAAAAATATGCGTTACATGGTCAGTATCTATTCGAAGATTTATCGGACTGTTATCTGAGATTTGGAATAAATCAAAAAAATCTCTGTGGATAAAAATGGCGTTTAAAGGCAAGACACAAATCAATTCATAGTTTTTTTCTTTTCCAAGCCGGACTAAAGCGGACAATGACGCACCATGATTGATGCTGGGGTCTGGCCTCTGAACAAAATCGATGTCGGTATGAATAGTCGGATTGAACTCGATGCATACAAGTTTTGGCGCATATCGATGCATTGCCTTCCACGCATGATAATCATTTCCGTCAATATCTATACTCAAAAAATCGAAATTTTCAGGAATCGACGTCCCTGCCAAGATGGTATCTAATCCGTCTGATTCAGAAAAACCAACAAATGCATTAATTCCAATCACTTGCTTATTCTCTTCATAATTTTTCTTTAAGATATTGTATCTTTCTGAATTTCCCTCAATTGCCACCGCATTATACCCATAATTCTCAATCAAATTTCGGGTATTGCTTAAGTGTAAACCATCCCAAGCTCCAAATTCAACGCACCACTTATCCTTGGTTGGCAGGGTGTCAAGTGCTTTTTTAATGATTCCATCTTCGCCTCCTTGAGAATAAACATTAGATTTAAAATCTTGAAGCCAATTTGAAGAGTCATGCATCATATCACCTTAAATTAGTGTCTCGTTCTACAAAATGATCAGGAAATGGTAATTGGAATAAGTCGAATTATATCAGCCGAAACATCCGCACGGTAATTCCCATCCTCACGTATCATCCTGAGCAGAACATCGAGATGAGGATAATCATTGGTTCCATTAAAACAGCGGGCATCGTCGATCAAAATAATATGTTTTTTTATGTGATGTTTTAGAATAGCCTGTAATTCTAAACTGATAGGAGTATGCGCATCAGATTGATGTATAGGGCCGAAACTGTAATGACCATCCAACCAGAACAAAACTGGACTATTTATTCCATTTATTAATTTAGGTAATTCTTGCCCACTATCTCCGTTAACCAATTTTACATTATGATAGCGATTAAACCTA
>DMAP01000145.1 GCA_003446975.1 Clostridiales bacterium
CATACGGGTTTGTAATCAATCTGAGGACGGTTAATCCCGTCCTTTTTGAATGGGGGGAAACCATTACTATAGCCTTCTGAAGTATTCAGGTGTATAATCCCTGGAGGACATTGCAACCTTAATCTTTTTCAGTATTGCCGCCTTTTCTTTGTTCAGGATGCCACTTAGATTGACGTAGTTGGAAACATGATTGCTTCGGAAGACACAATTTGTCAATGATAATGCTTCAATCATCTTGTAGGTTTCGATCATTATGTCGTCGGGTGACATCAAAGTGAATTCACCTTTCATCACTTGCTGATACAATGGCGTGTTGGGTTCCAGGTTCAAAGTCAGAAGGGCAAAATACTGGGGATCGATTTCGGAAATGACCTTTGCCGAATCGAGGGCATGAGCCTGTGAAAGTTCATCCCCGCCAAGTCCGGAAATAATCATGCATGAAAAGGTAAAGCCATGTTTCACGGCTTTTTTCCCCGCCTCTATCATTTCTTTGGAAGTCACTCCTTTGTTGATTCTTTTCAGAACCTCATCGTTACCGCTTTCCACACCCATATAAAGCATGTCAAGACCACCATTCCTAATTGCCGTAAGATCCTCAGATGTCTTGCGAATCAGATCCAACGGACCAGCATAACAAGAAATCCTGGTGGCTGAAGGGAAATTGCTCTTGACCATCTGCAAATGGGTCAGGATTTTGTCTGTACTGAGGCATAAAAAATTGCCATCGGCGATAAAGATCTTATCAGGTCGCGGATCATATTGTTTAAGGTATTCAATATGAGTTCTGATCTCTTCTGGGCTCCTCAAACGGAAAGGTTTGTCCTTGTACATGCCGCAGAAGGTACATTTGTTGTATGAACAACCTTCCGTCAGCTGGATGATAAGGCTTCTTGCCTCGCTGGGAGGCCTGTATAATGGATTGGTATACATCACTAACTCCTTAAAAGTTTAATGTTATCAATTTCAGAATGAAAATGCGTTGAGTTATATTATACAATCATCGAAGGATAGTTTCAACGCTAATTGAATTTTAAGGTGATATTTGACTCAAGATACAGTATAATGAAATGGTAATATTTTTTTATTAATTGATAGGAGTGTGAGATTATGGCAGTAAAAATTCTAGCGGATAGCGCTTGTGATTTACCTGAAGATGTAATAGAAAAAAATGGTTTGAAGGTTTTTCCAATCCCTGTAATATTAGGTGATGAGGTATACAAGGATAATGTGACTATTAAGTCAAAAAAAATGTTTGATGATATGAAAGTCGGCAAGGTCTACAAGACATCACAAATATCAAGAGGTGAATTCCAACGGTATTTTAAGGATTTATGCGATCAAGATATTAGTTCTGACTATATCTATATTTGCTTTTCCTCAGGGTTGACAAAGATATTTGAAGCGGCCACCATGGCTCTGGCTGATGTCAAGGAAGAGTTTCCAGATTTCAAGTTGACCATCATTGACACAAAATGCGCATCAATGGGTTATGGCTTAGCGGTATTGAAAGGTTTGGAGCTAGCTGATGCTAGTTTAAATAGTCAGGAACTGATCAGTGAAGTATCGAAGTTTTCCTCAAAAATCAGGCATGTTTTTACAGTTGATGATTTGACTTATCTGTATCGGGGTGGAAGACTCAGTAAAACATCTTATTTTGTCGGAAATATGCTGAATGTCAAGCCAATTCTCCACCTGGATAATTCAGACGGGAAACTGTACCCCTACAGGAAAACAAGAGGCACAAGGAAAATGCTACACGAGATCATTGACATCATGAAAAAAGAGGGCAACATAGAAAAAAATCACAAAATAGGCATCAGTCATGGTGATGATATTGAAAAGCTTAATTTAATCAAGGAAATGATTTATAATGAGTTTGAAGAAGTGGAGATAGTGGAGAGCATGATGGGATGCGCAGTTGGCGCTCACACGGGTCCAGGTGCCCTTGCGATATTCTTTTAGTAGGTGGTGATTTTTTGAGATTTGCTTTAGGCATTGTGGGACGGATCATATTTTTAATTGCATTTGGCTTGTTTATTACCTTTTTTCTAACTCGGATTCTGGGGAATGAAAGCAAAAATTTTTTCGATGTGGATATTAGTATTTATATTCTAACCAGCATGCTGATACTTGGATTATTCGGTTTTTTAACATCTTTCAAGAGCCCGAGATTTGGTGGATCCATAGTTGCTTTAAGTGGTGTTTTCAATGGTGTTTTTCTTTTATTTCAAGGCGGACCTCTCAGCACTACAGCTGCGGCTGTATATGGTGGCCCCTTTGTGATGGCGGGTGTCTTGATTTATCTTTCATACGCAAGAAAAAAACGATTCTACTAATATTGACTTTGATCAATTAAAATGATACGATGTTTTCACTTATCTAATGTATTTCAGCGTTTTTTTGTTTTAAATCACTTCACTGACATGTGAGGTTTGTTGAGTTTTATTATTAATGGGAGGCGCAAGTGGAGTTAAACGAATTAAATGAAATGAAGCTTACTGAACTGAGAGAATTGGCCAAGGAAAACGGAATTCAGAATATCTCTAAGTATAAGAAGAGCGAGTTGGTGGAAGAACTCAGTGCCCATCTGGAAAAAATCAGAAAATTCGATGAGAAAGAAAAGCATAAGAGCAATCTGCCTGACAGGCTGAACGATGAAATCGATAAGAGTGATGAAATCCTTGAAACCTCAGGTATTCTAGAGATTCATCAGGATGGTTATGGTTTCTTAAGGAGATACAATTATTTGACCAGTGACGAGGATGTTTATATCTCACCCTCTCAGATTAGAAGATTCAAAATGAATACAGGTGATAAGATTTCAGGTATTACCAGACCACCCAAACAAGGCGAAAAATTCAAAGCTTTGCTCTACGTGAAGGCAATCAATGATGATACGCCTGAAAGTGCTGTCAACAGGCCTGATTTCGACACCTTGACACCAATCTACCCTGATGAGAGACTGCGTTTGGAAACCAGTCAAATGAAGATTTCTAATAGAATAATCGACATTATAGCGCCAATAGGAAGAGGTCAGAGAGGCATGATTGTGTCACCTCCTAAAGCAGGCAAAACAACATTGATGAAAGGCATAGCGAA